>NZ_JACJQS010000060.1:0-15662 GCF_014696755.1 Anabaena sp. FACHB-1391
GTCTATTTTGATGCTGATGCTTTGGGTTCTGGTTCACAGGTAGCATTAGCTCAACTTTCCCCTGGACTAAATCTCACTAACCAGGACTTTATTGTTAGTTGGGTGTAGTTTCTAGATATTTCCCAAAAACTATGTAGAGATGTTTCATAAAACGTCTCTACATTATTCTTGTTATTGATGCGATATGTAAGGGTTTAGCAGTGATAATTGGTGTCAACTTAACGTAAAACCCATAACCCAACTGGGAATGAATTCCCAGTCTCATAGCAAAAGTTGTCTTTTGATGACTAAAAGAACTAGAAAGGTTAGATATCACTTTTTTGTCAAGTCAATAGGGAATTTTGGCGATCGCTCAAATTAGATCATTTTAGATCATTTCTGAGCAAATTTATGGCTAAAATTGTTGAAGGAATAGCTATTAATTTTGTAAAGTTTTATATCAGCCGGAGAAATTAATTTCTAAAACTACTGTCAATAAAGGGTTTGAGACTAACATCTTTTGAAAGATCCAAAATTGACAATAGTCACCTAATTATGAAATTATCTGGAATAATAGCAAATCGCTGAAAGTATAGCAACCTCGTTTGTAAATAGAAAAGATTCTTAATTAATTATTAAGAAAATCTAAGGGCTGCTAAAAGTTATAAATATCAAAAGTCTTATTGATTTTACAGCGAATTTCAGGTAAATGAACCACGGTTTTTGTTTCGCGCAATCTCTCTTAGAGATCCCGAAGGGTAGGCGCAAAGTAAGGAAGGCGCAAAGGGAGAAGGTAATCAAAATCTGGTTTAAATAGATGAAAACTGCTGTATATAATTCAAGCTTATCATATTATTTCATGATGGTGAGCGAGAGGCTTGAGCTAGAGGCTTGAGCGAAAGGCTAACAAACCCGCCATTGCATCCGACCGATAACCGCTATATGGTATTTATTGCCTGAAATAGTGTATAATCAAGAAAAAATTCACTAAGGGCATATATAATTATGAATACATTGGAAAAATTAGAATTGTTGAGTGAAAACTGTAGCGACAACACAGAATTAGATAGAATTATTGGACAACTTTTAAATGTAATTTTAACCCGTTATGGTCAAAAACTCGCTATTTATAATTTAGATATAGATAAATTTGAGAAAAAATATCAACTCGCTTCTGAACAATTTTTAGAACAATTTAACTCAGGAAATTTAGGAGATGAAATGGATTTTTTTGAGTGGTTCGGCTTATGTGAACTACGCAAAGATATTTTACAAAAAATCCATAAATTAGAACAAGCTTTATGAAAAATGTTAGAAATGCCGATGACTATTTGGCAATGTAATCATGAAAAAAATCTATGTTGCAAACCATTCAAGGAATCTATAAAAACGGTAAAATATAACTTTCTGAAACACCCCAAGACCTTCTTACAAACTAAACCTACTGCTTGTCCAGAAATAATTATACAGCATTAAGGTATAGCAGAAAATATTATCTTTGAATCTTATTGAGATGAACTATTACCAGCTAAAGAAATAGAATTTTAATCATGGCTTATCTACCCGATACTTGTGTTGTAGGGTGCTTTGCTATTGCATACAGCAAGTAGCCTTGAGTGAGGTACACCTTGTGCGGGCAAGATGCCCGCACCACAAGAGTTTAATGTGCCAGTTGCGTAAGTTCTGTAATTTTTGTAGGTTGGGTTGTAGCAAGATCCTGAAGGGGCATGAAGTGAAACAGTTTCAAACCCAATATTAGCGGTGTGATAGTCAGGGGTGTTGGGTTTCGTTTCTCAACCCAACTTACAATACTGGTATCCTTTAGGGAAACCACATTGTAGAGACGTTTCATGAAACGTCTCTACATCATCCTTATGATTGATGCGATATGATCACGATTCAATTATTAATAACCGCACATTAGAAAATTTAAACGATTTATTTGATAACATGGTGCGTTACGCTGTCGCTAACACACCCTACGTACCATAAGTTACTCTATTTGTCAATAGTATATTTGTACTATCAGTCAAAGTACATTATTTGTTGAATAATTTTTCCCCAATTTACCCTTGAAAACTACTGCTAATTTGTAAAGTTTTGTATTTTTTTGAAAATTGATCTCTGAAACGACTGTAAATAAAGACTTTTAAAGATCATCTTTTGAGCAGGGTACAAAATTGACAATAGTAACCCAATTATGAAATTCTCAATAATTCTAGCAAATCGCGGAAAGTATTGCAAGCTCGTTGCTAAATAAAAATAATTCTCAATTAATTGTTAAGAAAATGTTACATAGAATTGCAGCTAGATTTGAATATTAAAAGTATTATTGATAATGTATAATATATACTTATCATTTCATGCAGTGAGTAACTTTAGGAAAACTGTTGAGCATAGTACCGCGCATATTTCCCTGCTAATTCTAACAATTGCTGATGATTTCCTGATTCGACAATTTGTCCTTTCTCTAATACTAAAATGCGATCGCATTTTCTGACAGTTGACAATTTATGAGCAATAATTAATACAGTGCGGTTTTTCATCAATCTCTCTAAAGCTTCTTGTACCAAAGCTTCTGACTCAGAATCTAAAGCAGACGTAGCTTCATCAAGTATCAAAATTTGCGGGTTAAGCAGGACTGCGCGAGCAATAGCTATTCTTTGTCTTTGTCCCCCTGATAAATTCACACCTCGCTCTCCCACCCAAGTATGATAACCTGCCGGTAATTGCTGAATAAATTGATGAGCATTGGCGATTTTTGCGGCTTTTTCAACAGCTTGAATATCAAAATCATTCTGTCCAAAGGCGATATTTTGGGCAATAGTTCCCGAAAACATAATTGTTTCTTGGGGAACGATGCCAATTTGTTTTCTTAAACTATTTAAAGTCACATTTCGGATATTGATATCATCTATAAAAATCTCTCCAAATTCCGCATCATAAAATCGAGGTAACAGGTTCACAAAAGTAGTTTTACCAGCACCGGAAGCACCAACTAAAGCAACAGCCTGACCGGGCATTATTAATAGGCTAATATTTTTTAAAACCGTTTCTCCCGATTGATAGGCAAAAGTAATATTGGAATATTCGACTTTACCATTAACAGCAGGTAAATTAATAGCATCAGGTTTTTCTAATACCGTTGGTTGAATTGCTAATAACTCAAAAACCCGATCAATTGATGCCTCACCTTGTTTAAATTCATTATAATTATTAGTAGTATGTCCAATTGGGTCAATTAACAAAGCTGCTGCTGTTAAATAACTAAAAAATTCACCGACGGTTAAATTACGTTGAGATATTTGCCAAGTTCCTACCATTAATAAAGATAAGGCACTGACAGCTTCTAAAAACCCGACAATGGGAATTTGAATAGCCTTTAATCTTTCTACGGAATATTTAGCTTTAAAACTGCGTTCTGCTTCAAAACTAAACCTATCAATTTCGTATTTTTCCGCTGCAAAAGCTTGAATTAAGCGAATACCGCTAAAAACCTCTGTTAAAATAGCAGATAAATCAGAAATACGACTTTGACTTTTGAGGGAATATTTTCGTAAACGTTCCCCAAACCAACCAATTAAAATTCCCATGATTGGGGCAACAATTACCGTGGCTAAAGTCAGTTGCCAGTTTAAATAAATCATGTAAATGGGAATAGCAATTAACTGTAAAGCACAGGGAGTAAAATCATGGAAAAGCTTATTAATTACTTCTCCAACCCGGTCAATATCCTCCGTGAGACGATAAGATAAATCCCCAGCTTTAGCAGTTTCAAAAAAGCTGAGATTGAGTTTTTGTAAATGGGTATAAACCTGTTGTCGGAGATCAAAAGCTACCCTTAAAGCGGCCTTGGCCATGTATAAGTCTTGCACGGACTGAAAAAAGCCCCTGACCAGAAAAATAGCAGCACTGATTGCGGCTAATTGAGCGATCGCTAATACATTACCATTACCAAAGGGAACTGCTAACTTCCCTGCGACATTAATTAGGGTTAATGTTGCCAGCACATAGCCTAAAATGCCCACAAAACCCTTAATAATAGTTGGCCATTGGGTGCGGATATAGGGTAAAAGTTGCCAATAATGAGAACGTGTTGTCAAGTTGTAACATCCACAAAAAAATATTTTCCTTTGTTTGACAATAGCAGTTTTCGGTTACTATGGGGAATAAACATTGACTGCAAAAAACAGCAACCGCGACATTAATTTGCGAACCGCAACATATAATATAATCTGCGAATGTACACTTAAAGCCGATGATGGGATTTGAACCCACGACCTACTGATTACGAATCAGTTGCTCTACCCCTGAGCCACATCGGCCTACACAGTCAAACATTATAACATAATTTATTGATGATAGAACCAAATTCTCCAAATAATCTCAAACCGCAACAATATGAACGTTTAAAAGCGGAAGTAGCCGCACCCTATCGGGGGTTAAGGCAATTTATCTATATCAGCGTGGGTGCTTCGGGTTTTATTGGTGCCTTTGTCTTCTTTTTCCAACTCCTAGCAGGGCGCGATATTGAACGAGCATTGCCTAATTTTGCAATCCAGATGGGAGTAATTGGGCTAATGGTGTTTCTGTGGAAATGGGAAAATAGAGGGGATAAATAACAGACAAGAGGGAGAAGAGAAGATCATATTTCTCCTCTGCCCTGTTGCTAACTACTTAGTAGTTACAAGATATTGAGAAGCAATAGGTTGAACACGACCAGCACTAACCAAAGCTTGATAGACAAATGCCGCAATATCGGCTCTAGTTGCTTGACGCTTAGGAGCAAGCTCTTTCACGTTTGGATAGTTAATGACTAATTGCCGTGAAGTTGCTGCGGCCACAGGACCTGCTGCATAACTGGGAATTTGACCAGCATCAGTGTAGAATTTGATTGCATTCTGATCACTGGCAGTTAAACCCAAACCGTTAGCTAAGGCCACTATTGCCTGGACTCTGGGAATTTGTTGTTCTGGTTTAAAGGTTAAGTCAGGATAGCCGCTCAGGAATGGACTACTAGAAGCGGCTTGAATAGCACCATAACCCCAATAATTAGTTTTTACATCTTTAAAGGTAATGGCTTTGCGAGTTGCTGAGGGTTTAAAGGCTTTGTTGATAATGGCAGCGAATTGGGCGCGAGTTACGGGTTCATTGGGTTTGAAACTGCGATCTGGAAAACCAGCGATAATACCTTGAGAAGCTAAAGCTTCAATGTAAGCTTTTGCCCAATAACCTGTTTGCACATCTTTAAAAGCAGTATTACCATCAGGAGGTGCAGTCACTGTAGCAGCAATAAAATCAACAGGACCGGAGATCTTCTTCTGGTTAATATCGTTGCCAATTGCCGTAATCTTGCCCCTAGTGGAATTGTTCAGATCATAACGAGCGTTATCACGGATGAGATTACCACCAGGATTGCTGCTAGTACCGAGGTCAGGGGCAGCATTAATGGTAGCGACTATACCATCCTGTGTATTATTGCGAATTGCGTTTTTACGGAGTATGGGTTTTGCTGTTTCCGAAATATACAAACCACTCTTATTTTGAGTGATGTTATTAGCCTCTAATAAAGGTGTGGAACTACCACCAATTGCTACACCGAAACCAGTATTCTGAAATAAGTTGCCACGAATCGAACCTTGTGCCGATTTAGTTACGGAAATGCCCTGACCCCCGTTTTTCAAAAAGATGTTACTTTCAATTTGGGGATTAGCAGTACCAGTAAGATAAATACCATCTCTATTGCTGTTAGTAAAGGTACTATTTTTGATCACAGGGTTACTTGATTCTACCCATACAGCAGTCCCGCGTGAATTAGGATTGGTAAAAGTTAAACCTGTAATAATACTATTATCGTTAGCTAACAGTGTAATATCCTGTTTTGCCCAGGTGCGACTGGTGTAAACACCACCACCACTAATTAAGATACCTTGACCTTTGTTACCCTCATCACCTTGAAGTGTCACGCCTGAGTTAAGGACTAGGGGAAATGTTTCCCCAGTATCTTTACTATAAGTACCAGGGGCGACTTGAACTACTGTTCCTGGTTGAGCCTTGGAGAGGGCAAAGGTAATTGTTTTATAAGGTGCTGCTACGGTTCCAGCACCAGCGGTATCTTGTCCTGTAGCTGAGTTAACGTAAATTATGGTGGCTGTGGCTGAGGCTTGGGCTGTTAAAATTGGGGTAGCACTAGCCTTAACCTGATTAGATACCAGAGTAGAACTACCAGCAATTAATAACAAAGCTGTAAGGCTGGCTTGCAAGGATAAACTAGAAATATGGAAACCCTGATTTTTCATTTTCTTACTGAATTGTGTGTTTAATGATGGTACTTTCACAAGAGTCTCAGGTGACAGATTGAATTCTGTAACAACATAAGACAAACTATACCCGATGATTGGCAATTTTTTAACTAAAATTATGATTAAAAAAAACACGTAACTGAACCTTTCAATTACCGTTATTGGACAGAACCTCCGTTGTTGAATTTGTTGTTGAATTTGTTGTTGAATTTGTTGTTGAATTTGTTGTTGAATTTTGGGGTGGGTTTTAAGCCGGAAACTGAAAATTTTTGGGGGTAAAAATATTTGAATAGTTCAGTTTCTGCGGTTTTTGACTCTGATCTGCTCTTTCTTGTTCCCTGATATACATAAAAATTGAGGATAAGATTTCTTATCCTCAAGTCTTCTGCTAAAAGCAGGTGGTAAGTATTGGCCAAATGATTAATAAGCTAAAGTGTCTAAAGTCTCTCGTAAATACATTTGCACTTGTTGATCTAGGCGTAAACTTTGTAATTGAGCATTACATTCTAGTTGCCACCGTTTAAAACCGGAACTACCAGATATAACATATTTTAGTTCCTGCCAGAGTAGTTTGTTAGCAGATAATTGGATATCTCTAGGCTCACTACTGCCATAGCCTTTGTTGTCCTGTTGATGCGCGTAATCGCTAGAAGTTGGAAATTGAGTCATAATTTCTCATTCCTGATTTTTCACTTCCCAGAAAATTTGAGATTTGGGATTTTAGATGTCTATTTATTGCAAACTCAAGGGGAAAGACGTAAATCTAGTCACCCAGACCTAAAATTATCAAATTTTGCTTAAACTTTTCCTAAAATAATGGTTTTACCCCTATAAATTCTGTCTCGTTAATCACTAAAAGCGGAATTTGCTGTCAAAAATTTGCAAAAAACTTGTTTTTCATGAAAAAGAGAATTTTGATCAACGTTATTAGTCGTGAATTACGGAGTGCTGAGTTTATCTTATTTGAGTGTTGAACTCTAAATAATCTTAATTCAACACTCATCAACTCAGCACTCAACGTTCTGATCACGGAACTATTTCGTCATGGTTAGGGTACGACGTTTAGTTACCATTTGATAGGCTTCAATGATGTCATTTTCCACCCAGTCATGGAACTTATCAATGCCGATACCACATTCATAACCTGCGTTGACCTCGCGGGCATCTTCTTTCATCCGTTTGAGGGAATCGAGAACACCTTCATAAACCACCTTATTATGACGACGGACGCGCACTTTACAGTTGCGAACCAGTTTACCAGATTGAACATAACAACCGGCAACTGCACCCCGGCCAACGGGGAAGACAGCACGGACTTCTGTTTGTCCCAAGGGTTCTTCCACCAATTCTGGTTCGAGGAGACCTTCTAAAGCCCCTTGGATGTCTTCCAAGAGTTTATAGATGATGTTATATTCTCGAACATCTACACCTGCTTCATCCGCTGCTTGTCTAGCACCACTGGCGTAAGTGGTATTAAAGCCAATAATGACAGCGTTACTAGCCGCAGCTAAGTCTATGTCTGTTTCGGTGATTTCTCCAGCCGTAGCCAGGAGCATCCGAATTTGGACTTCGTTTTGAGGAATTTGGCGTAGAGAGCCAATAATGGCTTCCACAGAACCTTGCACGTCGCCCTTGAGGATCAAGTTGAGTTCTTTCAACTCGCCTTCTTGTGCTTGTGCTGACAGGGTTGTGAGAGTGACACGACCTTGCAACAAGCGGGATTGTCTTTGTTTGTCCGCGCGATCGCTTGCTATAGAACGAGCTTCTTTCTCGTTTTCATAGACCTCGAAATCATCACCAGCAGCGGGGACATCACTTAAACCCAATACTTCGACAGCAAAGGATGGACTAGCAACGTCTACACGCCGGCCTCGATCATTAACCATGGCGCGGACTTTACCAAAGGCCGAACCAGCTACAAGCATATCCCCAACGTGGAGAGTACCATTTTGAATCAGCAAGGTAGCAACAGCACCCTTAGCTTTATCCAAATGAGCCTCAATGACTGTTCCCTTAGCAGCCCGATCTGGATTAGCGGATAGTTCGGCCACTTCCGATACCAGCATAATCATTTCTAGGAGAGTATCGAGGTTTTCGCCCCTGATAGCACTGACGGGAACCATAATAGTTTCACCACCCCAGTCTTCAGCGGTGAGACCGTAATTAGTCAGTTCTTGTTTAACTCGCTCTGGTTGTGCGCCTTCTTTATCAATCTTGTTGATAGCGACAACAATGGGAACATCTGCGGCTTTAGCGTGGCTAATAGCTTCGATGGTTTGGGGACGAACACCGTCATCAGCAGCGACGACCAAAACGGCTATATCTGTCACCCTAGCACCTCTGGCACGCATAGCTGTGAAGGCTTCGTGTCCGGGAGTATCTAGGAAGACAATCTGCTGTGGTTTGCCTTCATGTACTATATCAACATGATACGCGCCGATATGTTGGGTAATACCGCCAGCTTCTCCAGCCGCAACTTTAGTTTTGCGAATAGAGTCGAGGAGGGTGGTTTTACCGTGGTCTACGTGACCCATAATGGTGACCACTGGAGGACGACGAATCAGGTGATCCAAGTCTTCCACGTCAATCATTTCTGTGATCTTGCGAGCTTCGGCCTCCCGTTCCACGATTTCGACTTCTACCTCTAGTTCTTTGGCTACTAGGGTAATAGTCGGAATATCCAGGTTTTGGGTGATACTGACGGCCATGCCTTTCATAAACAGGATTTTGACAATCTCTGTATCGGCAATTACCAAGGCATCCGCCAATTCTTGGACTGTTAATGGACCGGTGACAGCCAGTGTGGCTGGACGGTCTGGTTTTTGTTCTACAATTTCTTGACGACGATGTTGCTCGCGGGAATAACTAGATTTTTTACCTCTAGTGGTGGGAGCAGCTACAACCGCTACCGTTGGCGCACCGGGGCGAGTCCCTTTAGGTTTGGGAGGACGGGCAATGGAAAGACTGACTTGGACTGCTGCGGAAATTTCACCCAGACCTTCATCAAGTAAATCCTCTTCATCGAGTAAATCATCTTCTAAGACTGGTTTGACCCGTTTGCCCTTTGGTCCAATCTTAGCCTTTTCTTTGATTTCGTCAATGATTTCTTCTTCTTGCCATTTTTTCCCACCTTTGTTTAGACGTGGAGGTGTGGGACGTTTTAAATCCAGGATATCGGGAACTATTAGTGTATTATCTAATACTTCCTTCTTCCCCCCTCCCACATTATGCCGGGGTGGAGTGGCAATGGGCATGGCGGCCACTGGTTCACTGGAGCGTGCTGGTCGAGGGCGTTGGCTGTCACCACCCACTGATGGTTTACCAATTCGCTGTTCTGGTTTTGTCGGGGCTGAAGTAGCACGACTGGGTTTTGATGGTGCTGGGGATGAACTTTGATCCGATGAAGGTTTATTAGCTTTACCTCGAATCGGATGGGGATTCTCTTCAGCACGTTGTTGGCGATCGCGTTTGAGGACGGGTTTTTCGGAAACTCCTACAGATTGTGTTTCTGGTGGTTTTGTCCCATCTACTCTGGCGGGAGGAGAAACCAATGGGGGTTTTTGGGGTTTTTCTGGTTTCGGTCTGGGAACAGATATTTTTTCTGGTTTTTCCGCCGTTACCTTTTCCCCTGCTGGTTGAGGATTAGATACCTGTTCCGGTGGGGTGATATTAGGCTTGTGCGGAGTTTCAGATTGATTCCTGGGTACTGGTCGAGTTGGTGCCGTCGGCTTCATGGGTGACACTGGTGTAGCGAAAGTCCGTGGAGGTGAAGGATGATTAGCGTCAGCAGCAGCAGTCGCTACTGAAGCATCTGGTGTGTTGGTGGTGGTGTTTCTCAATATTTTCGGTTTGCGAATTTCCAGAATTTGCTGTTTGTGATTGGTGCTCTTGTGGTTTGGGAATGAATTTGGTCTATGGCCATTTGTACCTTGTTCCTTTTTAGCAGCCTTTTTAGCAGCTAAATTGGCGGCAATGAGCTTTTGGGCTGCGGTACGAATTTGTTCAGCTTCTGATTCAGAAATCGTGCTGCTATGGCTTTTGACTGCAATGTCGAGCTGGTCGCAAATTGCTAATAGCTCTTTATTGTCCAAATTCAATTCCTTTGATAAGTCATAGATTCTAACTTTGCCGTTGTTCATCCACTCTTTCCCCTTTAATTTACAGTTTTAACGGATGGTTGCCTGGTTTGTGACATCTCCACCCTTTGATCACTGTTTTTTCGGTTGCCCTTGGTGATATTGCCGGTGCCTCCAGTTAGGAAAGAGAGATGTTTCGGTTTCATGCTGGCTTTGCCACCATTTAATTTTCCTGACGCGATTGATCATCGCGGAGGTGATGGTTAATGCCCAACTGCGCTTTGGCGCTACCAGGTTGCCATTTTTGATTTTTTTGTTTTGCTTTCTTTATGCGTTTTCTACAACACAATCCAGAAAAACTTTTTGGGAGTAATGCCCTGCGGCCTCCCAGGAAAGAGAGATCGAAAAAGCTGTTTACACCCATTTACCATTTTGGCACCAACTTGAGCGATACTAAAGGTGAGGATTAGATCACTAATAGTTCAGCTTTTGTCATCATCTCTTTAGAGATTATCGCAATTTTTGTTGTCACCATTAAATAATATCTTGGGGATTGCTGTGATTTAGACGTTGCCACAATGTTTGATACACTGCATCTGGCACTGCCCCTCGCAGCGATTTCCCTAATCTATTTTTTTTCTGAGCTACTTGGAGGCAAGTCTCCTGAGGACAAATGTAGGCAGAACGCCCCATGCCCTGATCTAATTGTACCTTTCCCGATGGAAAGACGCGGACAATCCGCCAAAACTCTTGCTTCAAGTTGACTTGGCGACAACTAATACAACGCCGATAGTTGGGTTTCATCAGTGGTCAGTGGTCAGTAGAAAAAATCATCTTCCCCGGATATTGTCTTTCCTGGTATGTTAATCTTCTTCTGATTCTAATTCTTCTGCGATTTCATCTTCTCTATCTGTCCTCTCATCTTCATAATTTTGTGATTGATATTGCGCTCTTACTGCTGCAAATTTAGTATTTTCGGCTTCATAATCATACTTAGCTTGATCTTTAATATCAATTTTCCAACCAGTGAGACGGGCTGCTAATCGCACATTTTGCCCTTCTTTGCCAATGGCTAAACTCAGTTGATCTTCTGCTACTAAAACGTGGGTTTGGCGACTTTCTGGGTCCATGAGCCTGACTTCATCTACCTTTGCTGGACTCAACGCATTGGCAATATAGGTGGCTGGGTCTGGTGACCAGCGAATGACATCAATTTTTTCTCCCCGTAATTCATTAACTACGACTTGGATTCTTGATCCCCTGGCACCAATACAAGCACCAACGGGGTCTACATCTCGATCTAGGGTATCAACGGCAATTTTTGTCCGAGGTCCAACGTAACGAGAAGGGGGATTGGCTTCTCGGGCTACGGCGACAATTCGCACTACTTCATCTTCAATTTCTGGGACTTCGTTGGCGAATAAATAAACGACTAAACCGGCATCAGCACGGGATACCATCAATTGTGGACCCCTTTGCTGTCCTTGGGAAACTTTTTTTAGATATACCTTAAAGGTAGCATTAGCTCGATAGTTATCGTTGGGTAGCTGTTCTCGCTTTGGTAATTCTGCTTCTACTTCTGATTGTCCGAAGCCGCTACTAACTGCTAAAACTACAGATTGGCG
Organism: Anabaena sp. FACHB-1391; assembly: GCF_014696755.1. NCBI lineage: Bacteria > Bacillati > Cyanobacteriota > Cyanophyceae > Nostocales > Nostocaceae > Anabaena > Anabaena sp. FACHB-1391. The sequence continues at coordinate 11,983 of NZ_JACJQS010000060.1, forward strand.
TTCAAATCGTAAGACTCTAGCTTGTAAAACTGTGCCTTCTAAGTCTTGAAACTCTTCTTGCACCATTTGGCGTTGTTGATCTCGCAATTTTTGCGCTAATACTTGTTTAGTTTGCATGGCGGCCATGCGCCCAAATTCTCCTTGGTCTGGGGTGACATCCAAGACTACAGAATCTCCCAGTTGGGCTTCTGGGGCTACTTGCTGTACTTCGTCTAGGGAAATTTGATGGTCTGTGTTACTAACTGTTTCAACAATGTTTTTGGTAGAAAGAACACGAAATCCTTCGCTCTCTATATCTAATTCTACTTCAAAATTCTTAAAATACTCCTCATCAAATTGTTTACGTTCTAAATTTTGGGCGCGACGATAACGTTCGTAACCCTTGAGTAATGCTTCTCTAATGGCTGCTTGTACAGCTAAACGCGGTAAGTTGCGTTCTTGGCTAATACTTTCAATTAGCTCTTTTAATCCCGATAAAGTCACCATTGACATACGCAGTCTCCTAAAATTTTATGTAAAGTCAGCACAATGAGATAATGGGTGATGGGTAATTGTTTCTCCATGACCAATTACTCCGCACCAATTACCTTTTTCCCGGTCTCCCATCCAATGTCTAAAATCTAATATTGATTACCTACGCTCATCTATTTGTACTCTGGTGATGAGGTCACGGGGAATTTCCACTACACGACCTTTTTGGTTAAGGTAAACTGTAGTTTCGTCCCGGCGAATCAATAGACCTATCCACTCTTGCTTTTGTTCGTAGGGTGGGGAAGTGGAAATAATTACAGGAAATCCTTTGAAGGAAATAAATTCCCTGTCTGTTACCAGTTGTCTTGAAATACCAGGACTAGATACTTCCAATATATAAGCGTCTGGTATGATCTCTGTCGCATCTAATGACGCTTCTAAGGCACGGCTCATCCTTTCACAATCATCCAGGCCAATGTCCTGTAGAGGATTAAATATGTCTACCCGTAGGATTGGAGGACTTTGATTTGTATGAAAAACTACATTAACAATTTCCAATCCTAATTCTGTTGCTACTGGTGTCGCCAAATCAATAATTTGTGGTATTAAAGGATGAGTCATGAGAGAATTCAATAAAAAAAAGTGGGCTTCAACCCACTTCCTGCGATAGGGATATCTTCCAAGAAGTCTTGTGACGCACTCCATGAGTTCGCCCCTAACATGAGTGTAGCCTATTTCTTTAATTAATAAAGATGGTCTCTCAAAAATTAGGGGGGTGGGAAGTGGGAATAGGGAATAACGGAATAAAGAGATTTCTGAATTAGTGGTTATTCATTTTTGTCATTTGTTTGTAATTTTTAATTTGAGTTAAACAAGTACATTGGGGGGAAAAGCATGAAAGCAATATTAATGACAGCAGCGGGTAAGCCGGATGTTTTGCAATTACAGGAAGTACCTCAACCCGTACCAACAAATACAGAAATTCTAGTTCGTATCTTAGCGGCTGGTGTTAACCCTATTGATACTAAATTACGTCAACGAGGTACATTTTATCCTGAGCATAAGTCGGCTATTTTAGGATGTGATGGCGCTGGTATAGTGGAAGCTGTGGGTGCTGATGTGCAAAGGTTTCGGGTTGGTGATGAAGTATATTTTTGTTATGGTGGTTTGGGATCACATCAGGGAAATTACGCTGAATATACTACTATTGATGAAAGATTTGTCGCTTTTAAACCCAAGTCTGTTTCTTTTGCGGAAGCAGCAGCCGCACCCCTGGTTTTAATTACTGCTTGGGAAGCTTTATATGAACGGGGAAGACTTGAACCGGGAGAAAGTGTATTAATTCATGCTGGGGCTGGTGGTGTTGGTCATGTAGCTATTCAATTGGCTAAACTAAAAGGTGCAAGGGTAGCAACTACGGTTAGTTCTTTAGAAAAGGCTAGTTTAGTTACTGAAATTGGCGCTGATCAAGTGATTTTTTATCGAGAAACTGATTTTGTCAATTCTGTATTAGACTGGACTGATGGTGCAGGTGTGGATTTAGTTTTTGATACTGTTGGTGGTGATATTTTTGAAAAGTCTTTTCCCGCAGTACGCATTTATGGTGATATTGTCACTATTCTCGAACCTAAAGCTAATACTGTTTGGAAGGTGGCTAGAAATAGAAATCTGCGAATTGGTTTGGAATTAATGCTGACACCAATGTTATCAGGAATTGTGGAAGCATTAGAACATCATGGAGATATTTTACAACAGTGTGCTAATTGGATAGATGAAGGTAAGTTAAAGATTAAAGTTAGTCAAACTTTTCCTTTATCTCAAGCAGCACAAGCACATACTTTAATTGAAAATGGTTCTGTTTTAGGTAAGGTTGTTTTATTAAATTGATAATTAAGTAGGAAATTTGTTGAGATGATTGTGTTTATAACATTCCCATTCTTTTCCAGGTACAATAATAGGAAATTCACCGCATATAAACACAGATCAACGCAGATGAATCTCTACCTTTGTGGAGGAGGAAATGGTATATATGGTGAGAAAATTGGGGAGTGACTGAATTCTGGATTTTGAAAAAAAGCATCATATCTTAACTCCCATAAATTGTTTCTAACCATGATGGGAAATAGTTGTAATATTTCCCGTAAAATTACTTTTTAGACCAATTAATCACAGGTTTGATAATATGACAGTAGCTAGAATTGGAATTATTGGTGGTAGCGGTTTGTACAAAATGGACGCGCTTAAAGATGTGGAGGAGGTAGAAATTTCTACACCTTTTGGTTCTCCGTCTGACGCGATTATTCTCGGAACTTTAGAGGAGACAAGGGTAGCTTTTCTAGCACGTCATGGTCGTGATCATACTCTATTACCTTCTGAGTTGCCATTTCGGGCTAATATTTACGCTATGAAGCAATTAGGGGTAGAATATTTAATATCTGCGAGCGCTGTGGGTTCTTTGAAGGTTGAAGCTAAACCCCTAGATATGGTAATTCCTGATCAGTTTATTGATAGAACCAGAAATCGAATTTCTACATTTTTTGGTGAAGGTATTGTTGCTCATATCGCTTTTGGTGAGCCAATTTGTAAAAAGTTATCTGGTATTTTAGCGGATGCGATCGCTGCTTTAAATTTACCAGATATTACCTTACATTATGGCGGTACTTACGTATGTATGGAGGGACCGGCTTTTTCCACTCAAGCGGAATCTCATTTTTATCGCAGTTGGAATGCTACAGTGATTGGTATGACAAATTTACCAGAAGCAAAGCTAGCTAGAGAAGCGGAAATTGCTTATGCAACATTGGCAATGGTGACAGATTATGATTGTTGGCATACTGATCATGATAGTGTGACGGTGGAAATGGTGATTAGTAATTTACATAAAAACGCGATAAATGCTCAAAGGGTAATTCAAGAAACTGTAAGGAGATTAAGCGAGATTTATCCTATTAGTGATGCTCATTCAGCTTTAAAGTATGCTATTTTAACGAATCTGGACAAAGCACCGACAGCAACTAAGGAAAAACTGCGGTTATTGTTAGAGAAGTATTTGTAAGGAATATTTTGCCTGAGAGGATGTTTTGTTTGAAAGTCTTATAACCCACATTCCGCACCCCAAACTGTCACAGAGGTAAATTACGTAGAGAAAAAATTAAAGAGAGCATCAAAACAAACATATAAAGTGAAAAAAGGCATTTGAGAAACAGTAA
>NZ_JACJQS010000061.1:0-15176 GCF_014696755.1 Anabaena sp. FACHB-1391
TATTTAATTTTACCAATTAAAACGGCAGTTTCCTGTTTACGGAACTTTTCAGCTTTACCAAAACCATCAAAAAACAAAGTTTGTAAAAACTGTTGATAATATAAGTCCTTACCCTGAGTTTGACTAACTTTTAACTTATCTTGTAAATAATTAGGATTACCATGATCTAAAAATCCCTTTTTCTGGAGAAAATAAATAAACATCAACCGGTTTAAAACCACGGAAGCGTACCAATTAGCATCCTTTGGATTTTCTATCCCTTGAATAACAGCAGCAAATTTAAAATGTCTTTCTTGGAATTTATTAAAAAAGTCTTTGGTAACTTTTTCAATATCAAAAGCTTTTTCAGTGCGTTGAGTAACATCTGTTAAAGTCAGATTTTCTTCTTCCGCAAAATCAATAAATAAAGCTTCTAACTTTTGACTTAATAACTCTCCCGACTGAGTAATATTAAAGGTAGTTTCTTTAGCTTTAGTTTTAGTTGCGGACTCTCGTTTGACCCATTGCCAAATTTGTTTTTGTTGACCTTTATCTGTGTAAATAATTAAATGTTCTTGACTATAACTAGTAACTTCAACATCAATCTTTTTTCTCACTTGAGCATTGGGTAAAATCCCCTTTTCCGGTAAACAATGATAAACCATTAAACCACGTTTTTGGCAAATAGCTTCTATCGTATAATTTTCGTCATTGACCTTTAAATAAATAGGAGAAATATCAGCATAATCCCAACCTAGTTCTTCAATAAAAAGCGATGTAAAATCAGCTAATTGCAGGTATTTTTTAACTTGACTACGATTGAACTTCATAAAATGCACTCCTGGGATAAATAAGGTTTTTACCCCACCCCCTCACAAGGGTAGGTTTTTTACATTGTCGTCAGGGTAAGACTGGGAAGACAAGGAGGGAAAGTAGACAAGGAAGTTATGCCTCTGTTGATTGATATCACTACCAACTCAGAGAGTCCACAGTGTAGCTACAGCAATAGCTAACCATAATCTTTCAGCCCTTTTGGGATCTGTCAAACGAGTTTTATGCCACTGTCATCTATATTTCCCATTGAGAACAATACTCAATTATTACCTATTAACCAACTTTCTGGATGATTAATCATTTTTACTAATCCACTTAAAACTTGATTGTATGTACTATATAAATCTCTTCCTTCCTCTACGGAAATATATTGACATTTCACTGCAAATTTTAGCCACACTTGGGTTTCGGCTGCTTCCGATTCACAATCATTTAATTTAGCTATAAATGAGGCTTTATATCTTCTTTTTCTCCAAGCTTCTGCAAAATTCGCACACACTGAACGAGAAGAACGACGTATGTCAGTCAGGGAATATCTTTCTTCCGCAGGAAACTGTTTTGATAAATCAAAAATTGTCATTGCTGCATTAAACGCTTTTTGATATATCCCTAAATCTTCATGGGTTTTAATTTTTCTTGGTTCTTCTTCCTTGTCCACTTTCCTTCCTTGTCTGCCTTGTCTTTCCCTATTATAAATCTTAATGTAAAAAACCTACCCTTGACCCCACCCTAACCCTCCCCTTGCTAAGGGGAGGGGACTAGATTCCGGTTTCCCCACCTTGACAATGGGGGACTTTCGTGGGGTAACTAAACCTGGGTTTTTAATGCAGAAAAGGGGAAAATGATCAAGAACTTAAGCCGGATAAATTCTTAACCGCCGATTTGGTTCATCGCCAAAACTGTCGGATTTGAGGCGATAATGTTCTACTAACTCATGCTGCATTTTCCGCACTTGGGAAGAACGGGGTAGTAACTCCACAGGTTGACCTTTAGGAATAACAATCTGCTCTACAGCAAGTCTAGCTTCCTCCAAAGCGTCCATTTCATCATCACTACCATTGTGTAGTAACAATTGTAACTCTCTGTTATCGCCAATATCTGGATCATCCATATTCAGAAGTCGGCGTAAACTGCGAGTAATTTGGGGAATTGTACTGGACTTAATCATGAACATCGGTAAATTACGGGCTTTAGCCATTTGTCGTAACTTAGCGTGGTTCTTGACGTGCGATCGCAGAGCTAAAATAGCATCAGCACTATCTAAGTCTTTTGTCAAGACCACAGGCAAAGTTAACACATTAATTACCTGTTCAAGTTGATCACGACTCACCCCATAAGGGTAAATATGTAATGGCAAATCTTCCCCATTGGGACCTGCTGGTTTGCGGCTGGGAAAATTAATACTTTCTGAGTAATTGAAAGATTCATCTAACAAGCGGTCAAATTCACTGCGTCCCGTCGGTCTTTCCCTTTCCATAGATAAAGGTGGTAAAGCCACCATTTGTCCAGAAGAACGCCAACCATTGGGTTTAGCAGCCAAGAAAGACTCTTCCACCTTAGTCACGTGGCCATTACCATTACCATTACCACCATTGACCACAGCCAACTGTCTAGCAATACCCACCTTACCCTGATCATCAACGGTTCTAGTTTGTGGGTTAGGTTGACGACCACGTAACAAAGTATCAACCGTATCAGCCACACAGTCATGAACTACCCAGCGTTGTCGTTCTAACATTTCCACAGCAATGTCAAAAGTAGGCGGAGCTTTGCGTTCTAAAACCGTTTTTTGCGAACCACGTCGTCTAGCCTCATCATCTCCCAAAGTAACAGCCTGAATACCCCCCACCAAATCAGATAGAGTCGGATTTTTAATCAGATTTTCAATCTGATTACCGTGGGCAGTTCCCACTAATTGTACCCCTCTTTCCGCAATAGTACGGGCTGCTAAAGCTTCCAATTCCGTGCCAATTTCATCAATCACAATCACCTCTGGCATATGGTTTTCCACAGCCTCAATCATGACTTGATGTTGTAATTCTGGCTGAGAAACTTGCATTCGTCTGGCCCGACCAATGGCAGGGTGAGCAACATCACCATCTCCAGCGATTTCGTTAGATGTGTCAATAATCACCACTCGCTTATTTAAGTCATCGGCCAACACGCGGGCAATTTCCCTTAAAGCCGTGGTTTTACCAACACCGGGACGACCGAGCATCAGAATTGATTGACCAGTTTCCACCAAATCGCGGATCATGGCAATTGTTCCGAATACCGCCCGGCCAACACGACAGGTTAAACCGATAATCTTACCACTACGGTTGCGGATAGCACTGATGCGATGTAAAGTTTGTTCAATTCCTGCCCGATTATCCCCTCCAAAATTTCCAACTCTTTGTATACAATCATCTATCTGTGCTTGAGTGACCGGTGTTTCGCTCAGATACTCCGCTCCATGGGGAAACCGAGCTTCTGGACGACGACCTAAATCCAAAACTACTTCAACTAAATTATGTCCTTGAGGGTGATTCTCTAGTTTTTGTTGGAGGTCTTGGGGTAAAATGTCTAACAACTTGTGGAGATCTTCTGTAATCGTCATGGCAATAATTGGTGACTGACGTTTTTAGAGATATGGTTGGAGTGATTAGCGTAAACGCCCAGACTTAATCTGGGAAACGAGAGTATGGGCCAGCCTTACAGCCTCCCAAAGTAATTCTGGTCTTGTTTCCAAGCGGCTGTTACCTTGACTATCAGTGTTAATCACCTCCTTATTTTCTAATTGGTCAAGAATAGATGACAGCAATACACGGGCATAACTACCATAGGCAACCCCAGCTATTTTGGATTGGGGATTGTGATCTTGGACTCCAAAATCATTCAGTAGTCCCATGCCTTGCAATTTAGGAACAGTATAGCTATTAGTGCCTCCTGCTAACTGCACATATCCCGGTAGGTTTGCTGTCAAAACTTTCTGTCCTAATTTCACAGTGGCTATGGTTGTACCATTACCAATATCACCACTCATGGAACGCCCGTCAGTTTGCCAAATTAAAAACTGCGGACGGGGGACAATTAAATCGTAAATTGCTTTTAAGTAATCAATTAGTCCTTCTCCATCATTACAACTGATAGCGACTAACTTTAATTTATCTACCCAAGGTGTCATTGCCGCCCATAACCGTTGAAATTCTGCCAACCGCCCTACTTGAGTATGAATTTCTACAGCATCTATTCCCATGGACATGATCAATGGTGCAACCTCCCCTAGCGTTGACACATAAGATTTTGTATAAATTATCCCATAGGGACAGATGGGAACGCAACGCCCACAGCCATAACATTTTTCTCTAATTACTCCCGATAGCTCATCTTTGGTATTGTTAAATAAAATTGCCTGGGCTGGACAAATTTTTTCACATGGTTTAAGACAATCACTGGGACAGTGTTGAGAATTAAACTCAGCTTTTCTAAAATGGGGATCTTCACCATCATTGACGCTGACCATTAACAAGGGCAAATTACCTGTAAAGGCAAAGCCCCGCTCCTGGGCAACCTTGGCCAAACTCTTGGCTACCATTAAAGCTTCTTGAGTGGCGGCAATGACCGCCGTATCGGCTGCTACATCTATACAGTCAGCACCAGCCAAAGTGTAGGCCAATGTTAAATTTCTGACCGCAGGCAGGTGTTGGAAACTGGCTCCGCAAATTAATTTGAACCAATTACCTTGTTTTAAGGATTGTAAGGGGGCTAATAAATCAGTCACACTTCCATTATGCTTTTATTCGACTATAAATTGCAACCTGTAATCAAGAAAATTGAAAATTGATTTGATTAATAAAATAATAGGATTTATGCCTTGACAACAAATACAAGATATGTATTGATAGCCCCGGTAGCCTTAGCTTGACTTCTGTGGGGGCGGGTTTTCCTGCCCCCTCACTTCCTTTATATGACTTTATGTGGTATCATTTCATGGTTTTGCAGATGGATAAACAGGACTTTGATCAATCGGTCCAATTTTGTTGAGTGGCCAGAAACGAACTACAGCCTGACCAATAATACGTTCGCGGGGAATAACGCCCCAACAACGTCCATCATAACTACTACCTCGGTTATCACCTAACATTAAGTAGGAATTTGGGGGAATAACTTCGGGTTTAGCCAAGAAAGGAGGCTGGGGACCGCTGCTATTGCAAGTCTCAACGAATGTCCGCACAGCAGAAGATAGATAAAGATTTTCCTGTAAAGGCTGGCCATTAATATATACTTTGCCAGCCTTAAGTTCCACTTTTTCACCGGGTAAACCAATTACTCTTTTAATATATGCGTCCCGTTTAGGATTCTTTATTGTTTCTGGTGGTAAAAATACTACTATATCTCCGCGCTGGGGGTCAGCAAATTTATACTTCACCTTATCCACGATAATCTTATCCGCTTTCCATTGGTCTTCGACACCATGTAAAGTTGGTTCCATAGAGCCAGAAGGAATCCAACGGGCTTCAGCGACAAAGGTACGAATTCCCAGAGCTAGAAAGACACTCAAGATCATCGTTTTACCTAGCTCTACTATCCAGGAATTATCAGGTTGTTGGCTAGAGTTTTGATCAGACGCTTGATTTTGCATGAAATTGTTGAAGTATGTTAAGAGACTAGTATTGAACTCAGACAGAGAGACTTGATATTATCAATCTTAACGAAATGGAGCAAATGGTAGGTAAATCAAGTCAAAAATCTAGTATTTTCCTGTGTTCAACCACAAACAATCAGGTTCTTAGCTGACTTGACTTGACAATAAACCTATTCAAGAAAAAGTTATCTATGATCCATCAATACTTAAAAATTGTACATCCATGTCAACTACGCAAAGTTTACTGATTCGTCATGCTGAAATTATTCTACCTAATGGTGAGTCAATGATTGGGGATGTCTTAACTCAGGGAAGACAAATAGTCCAGTTAGGTCAAGAAATTACTAATGCTGCTCCTACCCATGAAATTGACGCACGGGGTTTAACTTTGTTGCCAGGAGTAATTGACCCCCAGGTGCATTTCCGCGAACCAGGTTTAGAACACAAGGAAGACTTGTTTACAGCCAGTTGTGCTTGTGCTAAGGGGGGTGTCACCTCGTTTTTAGAAATGCCGAATACAAGACCTTTAACCATTAGTCAGTCGGCTTTAAATGACAAGTTACAGCGGGCTGCTAGTAAGTGCTTAGTTAATTATGGCTTTTTTATTGGGGCTACGGGAGACAATTTACCAGATTTACTTTCTGCTAGTCCGACACCAGGAATTAAGGTGTTTATGGGGTCAATGCACGGACAGTTATTGGTAAGCCAGGAGGAGGTACTAGAGGCGATTTTTGCCCAGGGAAATCGTTTAATTGCTGTTCATGCCGAAGACCAAGCTAGAATTAATCAACGCAAACAAGAGTTTGCGGGTATTGAAGATCCGGCTATTCATTCCCAAATTCAAGATAATCAAGCCGCTTTGTTAGCTACCCAATTGGCGTTAAAACTCTCTAAAAAGTATCAGCGCCGCTTGCATATTTTACATATGTCAACAGCGGAGGAAGCGGAGTTACTACGTCATGATAAACCCAGTTGGGTGACAGCGGAGGTAACACCCCAACATTTGCTTTTAAATACTAGTGCTTATGCAACTATTGGTACTTTAGCACAAATGAATCCCCCTTTGCGATCGCCCCACGATAATGAAGTTCTCTGGCAAGCTTTACGGGATGGTATCATTGATTTTATCGCTACAGACCACGCCCCCCACACTTTGGCAGAAAAAGCCCAAACTTACCCTAACACGCCTTCGGGAATGCCCGGTGTAGAAACTTCTTTACCTTTAATGTTAACCGCTGCTATGACAGGAAAATGTACTGTTGCTCAAGTTGTCCAATGGATGTCTAAAGCGGTAGCTGTAGCCTATGGTATCCCCAATAAGGGAGAAATTTCCCCTGGTTATGATGCTGATTTGGTTTTGGTAGATTTAAAAAATTACCGGGAAGTTAAACGGGAAGAAGTTTTAAGTAAGTGTGGTTGGAGTCCTTTTGAAAGTTGGAATTTGACGGGTTGGCCTGTAACAACTATTGTCGGTGGTGAAATCGTTTATGATCATGGTCAGGTAAATACCCAAATTCGCGGACAAGCTTTGACTTTTTCATAATTCTAGTCAGTGGTCAATGGTCAGTTTATTTCCGTAATTTCGGCCTGACGTTGACCATTTTCACCATGGTTTAAACGTATCTTCAAATAACTATCTGGTAAATAAGGCATTCGTTCAGCCCATTCAATTGCTACAATTCCCGGTGTGACTTCTATTCCTTCCCAGTAACTTTCTAAGTTTAAACCTATCACTTCATGAGTTTCAAGACGGTATAAATCTAAGTGATAAAGCGGAATTCGTCCTTCTGTATACTCATTAATTAGAGTAAAAGTAGGACTAACAATAGGGTCAATTATTCCCAAACCTTTACCAATACTTTGGACTAAGGTAGTTTTACCAGCACCTAAATCACCTGACAATAAAATCACACTTCCCGCATTTAAGGTTTTTCCAAGAGTAATACCTAATTGCTGTGTTGCTTTTAAATCCGCAAGAAAAATTGTAGTCATTTGTCTTATGTCATTTTTAATGGGTGCTTATCGTGAGCGATTGTTTTTAAATCGTGAGTAATTGTTTTTTAAACGTGAGCAATTGTTTATTGATTCAGAATGTATTTTTATTAATTAGCAATGACAGCATCAAATTAAAGACTTACTTTTTACTGTGATGCGCTCCACTATACCATTTCAGTAGAACCTTAGCTAATTTTTGGGGGTCATGACGAACAGCGCCATTTTCATCTTCAAATAAAATATTAGCAGGAATGATTCGCCGTCCTAATTGAATAACAGCTTCTCTATCTAAAAAAACTGGGTGGGCATTTTGTTGAGCATAACGAATGAGTGCTTGGGCTGAGGGTATTTTTTTATGAACTAACACAGCATCAAATAATCTTTTATTGTCACAAGCTTTATCTATAGCTTGAATATGATCAGAAACACTATATCCATCAGTTTCTCCTGGTTGAGTCATGATATTACAGATATAAATGCGAGGTATATCAGTAGCAGCGATCGCATCAGCAATTTCTCTGACTAATAAATTAGGAATTAAGCTAGTATAAAGACTGCCAGGGCCAATAATAATGTAATCAGCTTCTTCAATAGCTTTAATTGCAGCGGGTAATGCGGGGGGATTTTCAGGAATACAACCGATTTTGACAATTTTTCCTTCAGCTTTGGGAATATTAGATTCACCCTCAATGCGTCGGCCGTCTGTCAATTCTGCCCAAAGTCTTACATCACTAAGAGTAGCAGGTAAAACTTGTCCTTTCACTGCTAACACTTTAGAACTAGCAGCAATAGCCTGTTCTAAATCTCCAGCAATATCAGTCATAGCAGTTAAAAATAAATTACCAAAACTGTGGCCTGTTAATCCATCTCCAGCACGAAAACGATACTGAAATAATTCCGTCAGCAATCTTTCCTCGTCTGCTAATGCTGCTAAACAATTGCGGATATCTCCAGGAGGTAAAACACCAAATTCTTCTCGTAATCTACCCGAAGAACCACCATCATCTGCTACAGTAACAACAGCGGTAATATTAGCACTGTAGGTTTTCAAACCTCGGAGTAAAGTGGAAAGTCCCGTACCACCACCAATAACAACAATTTTGGGACCTCGATATAAACGACGGTGAGCTAAAAGAACATCTATCAATTCCTCCTCCTCACCTTCCGGTCTTAATACTTCTGTAATTGAACCTACAGTGCGGTATTGTCCCCACAACAACAATAAAACACCAGATAGCAGGAGTAAAGGACCGCTGATATAGTTGGGGAAAATGTCCGCAAAAAACGCTAAAAGACCCGTGAGAAATTCTAGTATCCAAAAAATTGGGGTTAATTTTACCCAAATAGCCAACCCCAAACTAGCCAACACCACACCCCCAACACTGATGAGTAACCAGCGTTTCACCACTAACCCGGGGGATAACCATTTAAACCATTGGTTAATGCGGTGGGAAGCGCGACCATGGGATTGTAATTGTAACGAATTAATCGCTCGTTTGAAAAAACCGCTGAACATACTCAATAGGGATTGTTGATACAAACAATATTTAACAAAAACTTTACATCATTGACTCACCAGTCTAGAGGGGAAATTGTCAGAATTATCCATTCCTTCATATTTGCAAGAGAAAAAAGTCAGCAGTTAGGAAAATTACCATCATAGAGAATTATATGGAAAAGCGGATTTTAGGCATAGATCCAGGACTAGCAATTGTGGGTTTTGGAGCGATTAATTGGCAAAAAAGTGCAAATAAAACGCAGGAGATAAAGATACAGATGATTGATTTTGGTGTCATTCGCACTCATGCGGATATGGAAATGAGTCAACGACTATGTATTTTATTTGATGATTTAAACACTCTTATCGAAGAAATACAACCAGATTTAGTTGCAATTGAAAAATTATTTTTTTATCGCATGGCTAATACTATTGTCGTTGCCCAAGCTAGAGGTGTGTTAATGCTAGTTTTAGGACAACGTAAACTTCCTTATGTGGAATTTGCACCTCCCCAAATTAAACAGGCTTTAACAAATTATGGTAAGGCAGATAAAGCAGAAGTACAAGAAGCTGTCATGCGCGAGTTAGATTTAGATGAAATTCCCCGACCAGATGATGCTGCGGATGCTTTAGCGTTGGCTTTGACGGCTTCGTTTCAATTATAATAATATATACAGTATTAATCTATATATTCTTTTTTGCTATGAGTAAATAAAAGTATGGATTTGTTTCACGCACAAACGCAGAAGCGCAGGGAAATAAGTTGAAAAATCTAGTTTTTTGTTAATGTTTAAGTTTGTTTTAGGTTAGTTCTCACAATTTATATACTTTTTTTCTCCTGCAAAGTCACAAATTCGCAAAAGTCTTGATTTTAAATTGGTAGTTTTTAAGTTTTTGCTTTCATAAGTTCAAAAATTTGTTTTAATTCAGTAAAGTTGTAAATTAAATTAAGTTTATTTTCAATATTTACTGTTAAATTATACAGAAAGATTGTTAAATAATCTATTCTATTTGTTTTAATATCTTTAGCTATCGGATAAAAAAACAAAAATAATGTATTGCAATACAAAGCTTTTGTTGAAGTTAGTTGTGTTATTAGGAATAGTGCTTTAACTTCTTGATTTTATGGCGTTTTTTCTCTAATGCAATTTGTAACTTTATAAGAATATTAATTCTATAAACAGGAGTTTAATTTTATAAAACTGTTAATACTCTTTTTGCTGTTTTTAGCCTAGGTATAACAATTTATAACTCTATAATTATTGGAAATTTTACTTAAATTCAGCTTGTATCTACTATTTTTTCTGCTTTTTAACAAAACTACTGGAAAACTTTCTGTAGATAAATATCCCTCAAACCCTAATTTCTCTGTGTCCTCTGTGCCTAGAGTGGTTTGTTAACCTTAATTTAAACGTAAACAATTTAAATTTTAAATAATGGGATTTTTAAATATCAAACATTAAAATCATTACCATCTTGCTGATTGACAATCAATCTTAAAACTGATAAAATCAAAATTATTAAAAATAATACTAAACCAATAGTACAAGCATAGCTAATTTCTAAATTATCAAATGCTTGTTCGTATAAATAATAAACAATTGTCTTGGAACTGTTGAGAGGTCCACCTTGAGTCATGACATAAACTTCTTCAAAAACTTTTGTAGCAGCAATGGAAGAAATGACAGCAACTAAAGCTAAATAAGGTTTCATTAATGGTAGAGTAATATCCCAATGTTTGCGAATGCTATCAGAACCATCAATAGCAGCAGCTTCATAAATATCAGCGGGGATAGATTGTAACCCCGCTAAATAAATTACCATGTAGTAGCCTAAACCTTTCCAAATTGTTACGGCCATGACACTAGCTAAGGAAATAGGAACAATTCCTAAAATTTTATCTGGACTTGTTAACCAGGGAATTCCTGCGGGAAAAATCCCTAAAGTTTTGAGAATTTGATTAAGTAGTCCGGTTTCTGCATACAACCATTTCCAGGCTATGCCCGCCACTACCATGGAAATTACAACTGGTGTATAATATGCTGTTCTAAACCAATTCATTCCCCGCAGTTTTTGATTAACCAAAATTGCTAAAACTAGGGGGAAAAATACTAAAATTGGGACAACACCAATTAAATAAAGAAAAGTATTTTCTAAAGTTTGCCAAAAAACGGTATCTTTCCATAAACGCAGAAAATTTTTCCCACCTACCCACTGGGGAATATCTCCTATATTTTCGTAGCTGGTAAAGCTGAGATAAAAGGCTTGAATTGCTGGATAAAAAACTGTGAATGTTAAAATAATTAAAGCGGGTAACAAAAATAAATATGGTGTGATTTTCTGTTTAATTAAAATCCATTGTTTTGGCGTTAGTTCAGGCATATAATTAATTAATGGTAGATGTTGAATATTGATTTGTAATCTGCTATATTTGTAACTCATATCAGAGAATAGGAAATTAATTAAATCTAGGACTTATACAAAATATCTCTGAAATCTTCTTTGCTTCGTGTTCTTTGCTCCTTCGTGGTTCATTCCTAGCTCCTGTATAAGTCCTAAAATGATTCTTTCCCTATTCTCCAAATAGAATTATGATTCTGGTTCTAGTTCAATTATTTGATGTTTACTAATTTTTACCTGTTCTGATAAACTAGTCATCCAAGGTAAAGCCAGAAAAATTCCGGCTAGAACCAATAAGAATATAGAAAGTCCAAAAAGTTGATTCAGGGGAATTTCTAATACACCACGTAAAATCACTTCTCGCAAAGCGGAAACTATAGTAATTTCTACCGCTGCACCTACGGAAATACTTCGTTCTTGCAGATAATCAACTAACAACCTAAACAGTTCTACTAATATTAAAATAAACAAAATATCAGATGTTACCTGTCGTATATCTAAGGGACGCAAAAAAGATAAAAACATATCCCCTAGTCGAATCAGCATTACACAAAATAAACCCACGCACAGGGAAATAACAATAATATCCTGAAATATCTCCAAATTACGAACAATTCTATCACGTTTAAACCAATTATTGACTTCTATAATTATCCACTTTGGCATGGTATTTCTCAGAAAATCTAGATAAATCTATTTTAACGATTAACCATTAAACCAATCTTAATAGATTCTTATTTAATTCGGGAAAACCTTGTCATATCAATCTTTTGATTTGCCATAAACAGGCGCAAAATCATACACCCTCATATTACCACAAAAATTCAAGATGTCAATACCCTAGTAAAATCGTGGCATTATTGACATTATTCTCAAGATTATTGAGAATGAACCCATATTTTTCTCAACAAACATAAAGATTACCTTTTTTTGTAAAAGACTGATTTGAAAAACTTATCATTCTCTTGCACCCAGGGACGCACAATGGTCTGAATCAAGAGTTAACAAAAACGCTTAAACGAGGAAATAAAAAGCCATAATTGACCTACTACTTTATCCTTTAATTAGAAATTAAGCAGTATGTCAATTAAGATGTGATTTTGCAGGAAGTTTAATAAACTTCCCCTGATTTAAACTCCCCAGGCCGGATTCGAACCAGCGACCAATCGATTAACAGTCGATCGCTCTACCACTGAGCTACTGAGGAACGCTCTTAACTTTAATCATAATAAACCACAATCCAAATTAATGCAAGAGGTTTTGAAAAAATTTTTGAACTTTTTTTTGGTTGCTGGGAAAATCACCAGCCTTAAATACCCCAAACCCTTTCTATTGCTGAAGTTCAGAGTTTTTTGAATTTGGAAATTTACAATCCCATGCGGAGTTCTGCTAACCGTTCTCTGGCTTTAGCATCAATGGCATTGGCCAGAAATCTACTTTTAGGTTGTTTTTTGGACTGATACCTAGGACGCATCCTAGATACTGTAGTTTCTACTTCACCACATAGTTGATGCGCTGACAACCATTCTGCACCATAGCCCTGAACCGTTAACTGCTGCGCTCGATCTGATGTAGCGACAATCATGCGAGAAATTAAAGATTGGGCTATTTGGTGACGGAGAGACGCACAGGTTTTTTCTATATAGGTATCCGCAGTCTGGCCAAAATCCGTATAATAGACTGTTAAAAATTCTGTAATGGTTTCTCTGTTGCTAGGGGTGTTTTGATATTGAGCATCAAAGACCACTTGAGTTTCATAGCCTTGGAAGGCACTATAATTAGTCATGGCTGCTACTAACTCTCCCCGTGCGGCTTCCAGCCCGACATGATCACGGGTTTTTTTCAAGCAAGGCCAAGCGCCTATAATATTGTAGCCGTCTACTAATAGCACGGCTGAGACGATGGAAGAAGGCATGGTTTTTTATCACAATTATCTAGAGTTAACAAAAATCATTCATAAGACTTATAGTAAATGAAGAATTGCTTGTAACTTTATGTTACAAAAAATAAAAAATCCTGCCTTGAGTCAAAATTCAACCTCAAGATAGAAGTCATAATTAGGGAAATGCCTACCAATATCAGGCTTATTGCCATTCCTGATCTAGACTTGAAAACCTTCTGTTTTACCATACTAAAAAACCAGATACCTCTACAGCATCCTGTATTGTGGTATCTGGTTATTAAGGTTTTGCTAAAAAGTGTTCTTGTGGGGTCTAGGAGAACGAATTGACATACTCACCGACCTGAAGGTGCGGGGAAACACTTGACACTTCACCAGAACACGCCACAAGTGGTCTTATCGTCCCTCCATGTCCGTTTAAAGTCTCCCAATGCCCTATGGCGACTATGACCAAATTTTAACATAAAGCCGTCCTAAAAGGACGGGGCTTGTATCCCAGATTTTTGGTCAGGGGTCAGAAGGGGAATTTAAAATTTTTTAGCATCCTTCCTCATATTTATCTTGATTCTTGATGAATCTAGGATGAGTCTAGTATGAATGATGATTTGCTTGCATTAATCTCTGTTTCAGACGTTGTCCTTCACCAGTATCAACTAAACAACCCTTTTCTAATAAAAAAGCACCATCACAATAATTTAACTCTTCTAAGCGATGAGTTACCCACAAAGCAGTAATTCCGCGACTTTTTACTAAATTACGCACAGTAACCACTAAATCAAGTTGACTGTCTGGATCTAATAAAGCAGTGGGTTCATCTAATAATAACAGATGACAGTGACGAGCGATCGCCCCAGCAATTGCTACTCGTTGTTTTTGTCCACCGGAAAGGGCATAAATAGGTCGTCGCTGTAGAGACAGTAAGTTTACTGCATCTAAAGCCTCTTCTACCCTAGCTTTAACTACATTAGGTAGTAACTTTTCCGCCACCAATCCAAAAGCTACATCAGCACCAACCGTAGGCATAACTAGTTGATGATCAGGATTTTGGAACACAAAGCCTACGGGGGGTAAAACCATAATTTGCCCAGATTGAGGTGTTAATAGTCCTACTATTAATCTCAATAGAGTAGATTTACCACTACCGTTTGTTCCCAAAAGCATCCAAAATTCCCCTTTAGGTACTTGCAGAGAGCAAGATTTGATCACCTGCTCTCCATTAGGCCAAAAGAAGTTTAAATTATTAACTTCGATGCCTACTGCTGTCATCTTTATACCTTAGCTTCTTCAGCAGTAGTGAAAGCAGCAAAGCCGGGAGGTTTACCACTACTGGTAGTTGGACCATCTTTCTGCACAATTTGGACTCCCGAAATTTCACTAGCACGGACAGCAATTTTTTTTTCTGTTTTCCCTTCGCACTTGAGTTCCACAATATCAGGGTTTCCAGAACGCATTGCCGCTAAAATCAGTTGATAGACCGCTTCGGCATCCTCAGTAGACTTACGTTGTACTGATATAGGGAAGGCAGTATTTCTGATGCTTAAGTCGATGGTAAACATTTAGAACTAATCAATTTTCACTGTAGAACCCATTCTAGCGTCAGTTGTTAAGAATTTTCTGGCCTACTTTTTTGTATCTCCAATCCCCAAATAAAATTTTTTTTAGTCCACTAGCAAAATTAGAGATTTTCACCTATTATGATAGAAAGCGTAAAAAATTGTAAACTGGATTAACAATCTGGTTGACTTTATGTAAAGGGCTAATTTTCGCCATTTACATACGCATAATATCCGTACTTATAAAACATTTTGGAGATCTACTCTCATGACCATTGCAGTTGGACGCGCCCCCAGTAGAGGGTGGTTTGACGTATTAGACGACTGGTTAAAGCGCGATCGCTTTGTATTCGTAGGTTGGTCAGGAATATTACTATTCCCCTGCGCCTT
>NZ_JACJQS010000062.1:0-14079 GCF_014696755.1 Anabaena sp. FACHB-1391
ATAAACTTCTGTATAACCTCTGTCACAGCCAATTATTTTACCTTCGGTCTTTTTTTCGGCTTTTTGAATATCGGTTGTGTAATGTATTTCCCATCTACCATTGCGCTTGATTAGCCTTAACTGACATTTTACTTCTGTCGGTAAAGTCGTTGGCAACTTCAGATTTTTACCCTTTGTGAGTCCACCGAAACGCAGCCACACCACACCTTTATTATCTAATTTAGTATCAAAAGCCCTAAGAATAATTTGGTTGCCAACTTTCGTATGACCTCGATACCAAAACTTTCTCACCAAGGTGCAAAGTTTGGGATGATCCAACCATTCACGACTTTCTAATGTAAGTTGTAAAACCCCTTTTTTGGACTGGAAGGATTGGAACGATTGACCCAAGGATTTCATCACTTTTTCGATGCAAGCAGCCTGAACCAAATGGATATCATCAATTACATCATAAAGGGTTGAATCCCATAATTTAGCAGGTAATTGGTACTTGTCTTTCGACGTGCGTAGCTGTTTGTCTATTTCAAATTTAGAAATACCCCAAGCCTTTAACGAGCCGAACTCATTCCACAAGTCAGAGCGTAGTTGTCCTAAACGCAAAGCAATTAAATCAAGTTGGTTAGATTTCCACGTATTTAGTTTTTTAGTCCCTAAAATGGCGATTCTCGTAACGGTTAACTGATTTTTAACTTTGAGTTTCATAGTCTAGACTGCACTACCTTCTATTAAATCACATTGGCTACTATTTGGCTCATAAATATTTTGTTCTTCGGCTATTTTTTCCCTAAGTCAGCCCCCACAAGCGGTTGTCTTGGGGTGATAGTCGAATTGCTTATAAACTTGTTCTGGAGTTAGGTATTTCATCTTGGGTTTAAATACGATTAACCCCAATATACTACGTTATTTTGAGATTAAATCCCAAGACTGTTAAAACCTACCGTAATATGGGGTAAAATAGCAATTGCTGGGACTTAATAACGGAAATAGGTAAAAATGGGACGTATTTTTATTTCTGCTGCCCATGGTGGCATAGAATCCGGTAAAAATGATCCTGGAGCGATCGCTGGTGGGACGACGGAAGCAAAGGAAATGATTCTTTTGCGGGATTTGGTGGTGACAGAACTCCGCAGCCGTAATTTAGAAGTTTTAGCCGTTCCTGATGATTTAAGTGCCGCTAAAACTATAGTTTGGATTAATGCCCGCGCTAATGTCAAGGATGTGGCGCTAGAAATTCAAGCTAATGCTGCTAGTAGTCCCTCTGTCCGGGGCGCAAGTGTATTCTATATTGCCAAAAATCAGCAACGTCAACAAAATGCGGAACTATTATTGAAGGGACTTTTAGTCCGTGTCCCCCAATTACCGAGTCGCGGAGTTAAACCAGATACAGATAGCGGCTTGGGTAAGTTACAGTTTTGTCGTCAAACTACGATACCAGCTTTATTACTACAGGTTGGTTTTTTAAGCAGTCCTGAAGACCGCGCTTTGTTGCAAAGTCGTCGTCGTGATTTTGCTGTGGGAATTGCTGAGGGATTAGCTGCTTGGAATCAGGTAAATGATCCTAAACAAGCAACTCCTCAAACCAATTATAATAATATAAATATCAATATTAATGGACAAAATTACTCGGAACAAGGATTATTAATTAATGGTAATTCTTATATTCCCATTGATTTAGTAGATCGTTTACGGGTTGATGTTTCAAAGCTCTCTAATTTGCGCCGGATTACCTATCGTCAAATAGTTTACATCAAAGCAATTGAACTGCGAGAGTCTCATGTTTCCGTTGATTGGGATGGTGCTAACTGTGTTGTGAAATTACGCTCAATTTTACCAGTTTGTTTGGGACAAATTGAGCAAATTATCTCCAATGGTAATACATCAGAAGTACAGCTACAACTATTTCTAAAAAACAATAATGAAAGCGCTCTGATCCAGTTTCCTGATCTTCCTAAACTATATCGAGAAGAAGCAAATATTGAGGGAGTAAATTATGATATTGCTTTTTGCCAAATGTGTTTAGAAACTGGATTTTTGCGCTTTGGTACTGATATTAAACCCCAGCAAAATAACTTTGCTGGTTTAGGTGCTGTTGGTGGTGGGTCTCAAGGAGCTTCATTTCCTAGTGCGAGGATTGGCGTGAGAGCGCATATTCAACATTTGAAAGCTTATGCTAGTTTAGAACCTTTGGTACAGGAACAAGTAGACCCTAGATTTCGCTTTGTTACCAGAGGTGTTGCTCCGTCAATTAATCAATTATCGGGACGCTGGTCCGCAGATTTGGACTATGGAACTAAAATCACATCCATTATCCGTAGACTCTATGAATCAGCAAATATTTTGTAACATTGGTCATTAGTGACGTATCTTATACGTGGGTGCGTGACGCTGGCGTTAACACACCCTACTGTTCTGTTCCCTGTTCCCTGTTTCCTATTCCCTCTGATTAAGCGTTATAGTGCTATTAGTGATTATTAGGAACGACATTTGTGTTTCCCCTCTATGATGAAAATCCGACCCGAATTACCCCATATTTTACCTATGGGTTGATTGGAATGAATGTTCTAGTTTTTCTCCATGAAGTAAGTTTATCAAATACACAACTAGAACAGTTCTTCCAATTGTATGCTGTCATACCTCAACAATTAACTACTAACTGGAGTGGTGAATGGACAACCTTATTTACTTCTCAATTTTTACATGGAGGTTGGTGGCACTTAATATCAAATATGGTCTATCTTTGGGTTTTTGGTAATAATATTGAAGACCGTTTAGGACATTTAAAATATCTATTTTTTTATTTAACTTGCGGTGCATTGGCTGCTTTATGTCAATGGTTTATTGGTATCAACTCGATTATTCCTTCCTTGGGGGCAAGTGGAGCTATTTCTGGTGTTTTAGGTGCATATTTAATCTGGTTTCCTCGCGCCAGAATTACCACTTTAATCTTTTTAGGTTTTTTTATCACTACAATTAATGTTCCTGCATTGGTAATTATTGGGATTTTCTTTCTCCAAAATCTGATTTCTGGTTTTGCTAGTCTGCAAACAGCAGCTAACATGAGTGTAGAAACCGGGGGAGTTGCTTATTGGGCGCACCTTGGTGGTTTTATTGTGGGCATGATTTTTGCTGTTTGGCATAGGGAATAGTAATATATTAGTAGGGTGGGTCAGATATCAAAATCTGTTACTCAAACTCTTACTCTTCGCGCTTTTGCGTGAAAGAAATTCATGTTTTCTATTCCCGAATAGCACTACTAACCAAAATTACCGTACTATTAACACCTGAAGCTATTGCTTCAGGAATATTACCTTGAATTGCTTGTTGTAATAATCCCTCACGGGAAGCACCTAAAATCACAATATCAAAATCTTCAGCTTTGACTAACTCAATGACTCCAGCCGCCACAGAGTTAGCTTGTAAAGATGCGGCGACAATGGTACTATGTAAATTGCGGTGACGCATTAATTGACGGGTAGATTCTTCTAAAACCGTCATATCTGGTGTAAGTTCTCCAGGTTTCACCACCTGAGTTAAACGAATTTCTGTTTTATTTCCCAATGTGACTAAAGATGGTAATAATTTAATGGCTATGGGTGCATTTGGTCCCCCGGCCATGGGAATTAACCACCGTTTCAATTGCTCAAGGGAATGGAAATTATCACCTAATTTCACCAAAACAACATCACAGTTAGCTTGACGAATAATGGTATCTACCACATTACCAAAAATCCGTCCTGGGGTGGATGTATTTCCTTTCCAACCCATGAAAATTAAATCTATATGTCTTTCCTTGGTAGTTTCTAAAATTGCTTGGGCGACATCATGGGCGACACGAATTTGGGTATGAATGGGAATATGCTGTTTTTTGGCTAAACTTTCTGCTTGTCGGAGTAAGCGACGACTTTTTGTAGTGTTGACTGGGGTTTCTGTTGGGGAAATGTGACGAGATACCAAAATGATTTGTAAACATTCTATTTCATAATGGCGATCGCGGGCAATAGCCGCAGCCATTTCTAATAAAGTGACGGCGGTTTCTGGGTTAGCAATGGTGACTAATAATCTACCTCTGCCAATACTGGGGGATCTTGTTTGGTAAACTAAATAAGAAGGTTCTACTATAGGACTTCTCACCCCATTTTCCCCATTTAAATGTTCTGCTTCTGCACGAATAATATCAGCACGGGTAATAATCCCAATTAATTTTTTTCCTTCTACTACAGGTAAACGACTAATTTTATATCTATCTAATAAATAGAGAACATGACTGAGGCTATTTGTGGGTGTGACTGTCACTGGTTGAGGTGTCATAATCTCTTTTAAAAGAGTCTCATTTGGTGAGAGATGATTACGGATTTTCTGTAAATCTGTTTGGGAAATTAATCCTACTAATTTATTATTTTCTACCACAGGAAATCCCCGATGATGGGAACGAGAAAAAGCCTTAATCACCTCATCTCCTGTCATGTTTGCTTCTAAGGTTTCCACTATCCGCTGCATGACATCCTGGGCTGTTAATTGTGTTAATATGCCTTCATTTACATTATCTTTCTTAATAACAATGCCATTTAATTTTAACAGTTTATCATAAAGTGAACCGGGAAAAACTTTATCAGAAACTAAATAAGATGTTACAGATACCACCATTAAAGGTAATACTAAATTAAAATCTGTGGTCATTTCAAAAACAATGACAATTGCGGTTATGGGGACTTTGGAAACAGCACTAAAAAATCCCCCCATTCCTGCTAATGCGTAGGTGGTAGGTGAACCAATGCCAAATATTTGCAATTCACAGACACCAATAATATGCCCTAAACAAGAACCTAAAATTAAACTGGGGGCAAATATTCCTCCGGGCGCGCCTGAACCAAAGGCAATTAATGTTAAGATAAATTGGGCGATAAAGGCAATTCCTGCTACGGGAATATTTGCTTCACCAGTGATCATAAACTCTCGCAAACCTGTATTATCTCGAAAATGTTCAGGAAGTAAAGCAATAATCAAACCAGAAGCGAAACCAGCTAAAGCCACTCGTAAAGGTAAACTAATATGTAAACGGCGATAAATTTGAATACTAAAAATTAATCCCTTACTAAATAAAGCTGCTAATAAACCGATGAAAATTCCCAAAATTAATAAAATAGGAATTTCTAATAGGGAAAAAGTGCTAGAATGGTCAATTAGTTTTAAGTCTAATTGCAAACTACCGCCACCCAACCACCGGGAAATTACACCTCCAATAAAGGAAGCAATAATAGCCGTTCCTAAAGTTAAACCGGATAAATCTTGTAATAACTCTTCAATAATAAATAATACCCCTGCTAAAGGTGCATTAAAAGCCGCCGCTAAACCGGCCCCAGCACCCGCTGCTATCATTTGTCTCCGGTGGTCTGGGGAGGTGGGAACTAAACGACTCATTCCTGCTGCTAAACCTGCACCCACTTGGACTGTAGGACCTTGTCTTCCCAAGGTTAAGCCCGAACCCAAGGAAATCACGGCGCTAATTAACTTGACAAAAGCTACTCTCCATGATAATGTAATTGGTACATTAGCTAAAGCTGCCTTAACTTGGGGAATACCACTACCAGATGCCTCCGGCGCTAACCTTTGCACTAACCAACCGGAGAGAAAACCCAAACTAATACCAATAACTGGTAGAGCGATCAATGGTGGTAATATGTGGCTTGTATGTACCCTCCATGTTCCCAACCACCCTGAACCCTGTTTGAGTAATACCGCAGATAAAGCAGCCACTATCCCAATTATAGAGGCTTCTGCCATCGCTAAACCCTTTCTAGGTTGCCAAAAGTGGCGAAGGCGCTGGGTTAGCATTACCAGGGAAATCATAAATTTGGATTTTGAATTTTAAATTTTAAGTTTTAATTATATAGGGGTCGGGGACACTTTTTTAAGCATTATACAAATTAAATGCAGTATGGCTTAATCATACATAGGTTGGGTGGCGTTGTCGCTTCACCCAATCTATAAACTACAAACTCTTGTCCTAACTATTTTTCCCAGTAGTAGAAAGTCCTTCTACTATTAGGGATGGTGTATAACAAGAACCATTCCAATCTGCGTCCCCACCGAGTTCTAGCACTTGTTTGAGGGCTGTGTAAACATTTCCTGCTACCATCGTATCCTTGACCCGTCCAATTATTTGACCGTTTTTTACCCGATATCCTAAGTCAACATTAATAGAAAAATCACCAGATAGTCCGCTACAACTACCTAACATTTGATCGATAATTAAGCCATCATCCATCTTTCTAATCAAGTCTAATAGGGAAAGATTACCGGGTTGAATCAGGAAGTTAAATAGCCCAGGTGTGGGATAACTACTTAAACCAGGACGAAAACCATTACCAGTGCTACCGCTGTTTAATTTTTTTCCCGTAGTGCGATCGCTATAAAAATTCCGTAAAATTCCATTTTCGATAAATATTAATGACTGGGTAGGTTGACCTTCATCATCAAAGGGACAGCTATAGGGACCTGCTGCTGGGTTTTGGTAAAGGGTAAGGGTGGGTGCAATTACTGGTTTAGCTAACCTATCAACCCAGGGAGAAGATTTTTCTAGGATGTGTTTACCATTCAAAGCTGCTTGCACAGTTCCCCACAGCATATCTGCTGCTTTGGAAGTGAACAAGACAGGACAACGACCACTGGGACTAGAAATATTTTCTCTAGCCCAATTTAAGCGCTGTAAAATTTGACTGGCTACTTTCTGTGGGTTGAGTTGATTCCGTTGGGTTTGGCCATCAGCAACATTAAGAAAATCATCACCTCTGACCCATTCCGCTGACATATAGCAGCTAAGTGTGGTGTCAGTGTAATGAGAGTCTAAACCTTGGCTGTTGATCAGTCTGGTGTTTTCTATATCACACTCCCAGTCACTATGACAAAGAACATCTGGATAGACATCACGAATCAAAGCGATCGCCTCTTTACCCCAATTAATCAACATTTCGACGGATACAGATGTGCCTAAATCCGGGTAATATTGCCCGCTATGACTCCCTAATTCTACTGCTTCTGGTGGATTTAAGCGACTCAGT
Source organism: Anabaena sp. FACHB-1391 (assembly GCF_014696755.1). Taxonomy (NCBI): domain Bacteria; kingdom Bacillati; phylum Cyanobacteriota; class Cyanophyceae; order Nostocales; family Nostocaceae; genus Anabaena; species Anabaena sp. FACHB-1391. The sequence continues at coordinate 7,059 of NZ_JACJQS010000062.1, forward strand.
GCCAAAGATTTCTCCACCATAGTCTGGGGATCAACATCGCCATAAGCTACGGTCAAACCGGGACAACCATCCCGCCATAGCCGCAGGGCTGTACCTTCAGATTGACTGGTTTCTATTTGTTTGAGACGGTTGGCCTCAAAAAAAACCGGTCGAGAAAGCGATCTTGATTGGTACACCTCCGCCGCCTCAGCACCAGATTTGAAGGCAAGTTCTAGTAACTGTTCCGCTAGTGTATCTTGTAACAAATTTACAGAACCCATGTCCTTTTATGAATTATGGATTTTGGATATAAGCCGCTTAATCGTCGCTCCTGATTATCCCATTAGCGTGTCATCAAAAGTTACAGTTTTTTTATCTCCTTTCCTGTTCCCTTAGGGCAAATTGACTTCTTGTAACAGCCAAAATCCCTCAAAGGACTGGGCTTGAGCATCGGACTGGACTCCGATAAAATGGACTCCATTGGCTTGTTCTTTGGCTACAGCAAAGCCTTGTGCTTCCTTGAGGAGTTGAGGAGTGCGGATATTAGCCACAATCCAACTTTCCGTGGCCCCAGTTTCTAAAATCAATCTGTTGCCACTACTGGTATCAAATCGCAAATAAGCCATTTCTAAACCAGACATCCAAGCGGCTATTGGTAAAGCCCTGGGTGAGAAAATCAAAATCCCTGGAATGCGTGTTTCTGGGGACAATTGCGCCAATTCTAGGGGAAATGCTTCACCAAAGCCTATTTCCCAATCTGGCATATCAGTAAAATCACTCGCCTGTAATGTCACAAAATTCCATTGTTTCCCTTCTAAGGCATCTGGTAAACGCTGGGGTAAAGGTCTATCTAAACGCACCGAAGGATTAGTCACTCCCTGATATCCCGGTTGTTGGGGGTAAACTTCTGCCATGCGCTGCTGTATCCATTGATTAAGAACCAATGTGCGCCGACTTGGTGCTGCGGGTATTCCCACGTCTTCGCAGGATTTTGTAATCATGTTATTCATTTGGCGACGGAAAAAGCGGATTTTGGTAGGTGCTGTACCCGCTTTCTCTATAGCTTCCTGTATTGCGGTCCGCAACCAACCAGAATTTACCTGGGTACTAGGGCAGTATTTAGCATAGCGAAATAGAGTATCTGTCGGTGTACCAATATCTACGGGACTTTCACAAACTAACATTTCCCAGACTTTTTTCTGGTTTTCGTCCAAAATTGGACGGGAGTAAAAATCAAGTTCCCAGTACATTTTTCTCTGGCTGCCCATGTTTTAATAGTAAAAATCTGATGATTTAAATATTTTGATTTTCTAACTTTACCAAGTTACAGGAGTATTGACGAGTTAAAGATGGTAATTGGTGATGTAATGCTTAATTTTTGTCTTTTGTTTTGATTTCATCCAGCTTATCACGGACTGTCTGTATATCTTGCCACATTAGCCATTTAGGCGCTCCCTGTTCCCGCGAAGGGTTACGCAATAAGTAGGAGGGATGAAAAATCGGCATACATAAACGTCCTTCCCATTCTAGCCATTGACCACGAATTTTGGTAATAGGTCGTTTGTCGCCAATTACACTTTTAACTGAAGTTGCACCTGTGAGTAAAATAATTTTTGGGTTAACTAAGCGAATTTGCTCCCATAAATAGGGTTTACAAGCCGCTATTTCATCCCCGGTAGGTACACGATTTTCCGGTGGTCTACACTTACAAATATTAGCTATATATATATCTGTATCTGTACTTAATTTAACTGATGCTAAGATATTTTCTAGTAATTGTCCTGATCTACCGACGAATGGTAAACCTGTTTCGTCTTCGTTTTTTCCCGGCGCTTCCCCGATAATCATAATTTTGGCTTGGGGGTTACCACGGCCAACTACAACATGAGTCCGGTTTGCTGCTAATGGACAACGGTGACAGTGATGACAGTCTTTTTCTAATTCTCCCATATTCTCATAATTTCCGGGGACAATGGGAATTTGTCCATGGAGAGGAATTAGCGATTGCTGGTTCAAGCTAGAGTTATCAAAGAGACTTAGTTGAGTTTCGTGCTGCATGGAATTTGGGATAGTCACTGGTAACTCCAGTGGGTTGAGGCCGAATATTATTATTTATCTTACAGCAGTAGGTTGGCGTTAAAAATTGTCGTTATGACAAGGGAACTCCTAACTGGGAACTTTACTTTTCGTTACTTATGTCGGTTTTTTTCTGTTCACTTACTGAGAACGTTTGTAGAGACGTGACCTGGGTAGGGATTTTCGGCTCTACATTCTTTTTCATCAGAGGTCTATTGATGGGAACTTTTGTCTGCCATACTTGCTCAAATTCTGCTTGAGTAATTTCAAATTCTTGTATATCTAGTATATCTATTTTCTGATCACACAACATCCCATAATCGTCCAGGAAGTGGCTATGATCATAAAATAAAACATTCCCATTTTCATAGACTTCTATTTGTCTGAGAGGATATAAAGTATTTCCAATCTCCATGAAGTATGTACTAGTACCCCAATCATCAAATTCACCACCTAGGGATACATCCCAGACCCATTTATAATATTTTTTTGTTTCTTGTTTTGGAGACATAATAAATTTAATCCAGCCAGTAATTTTCCTCTAATAATAAGTTGCTATTTGTTCCCTATTCCCTATTCCCTGTTACCTGTTCTCCAGGGTTCAATTTCCCATCCGTTGAATTATTTTACAGCATAGACATCTTGATGACGACCAAAGGCAAAACTTAGAGATTCCGGTATATTGCGGCTAGACTGGGTCAAGAAAATTACAATTGCCAGAACTGTTAGACCCGTGGTTAAACCAAACATACTGCGATAACCGCACGTTTCGGCTAATGTTCCAAAAACCGCACCTGCTATAGCTAAACCTATATCAAATCCCATTAAAGAAGTACCAAATATCCTACCTCGTTCGTGGGGTAAGGTTCTATCTGTCATTAATACGGAAATCATGGGAATTAGTGTCCCAGAAGCAGCACCTTCCATTAATGCTCCTAATAAGAACATTAAAGAGTTATTTGCTTGCCATACGCAGATGAGAGAGAGAGTATAAGCTATCAAACTCATAGTGACAAATAAACCACGTCCATATTGATCTGAAGCTTTCCCAGTAAATAATCTACAACTAAAACTGGAAATGGCGGCCACGGAGAAAAATAAACCTGGATTTAAATCCACTCCTGTTGATTTGATGAATAGGGAGATGAAAGTATGTAAACTACCTAAAGTCAAACCACTCAATAATAAGACTAGAGCCGGAATCCGCACGCGAGGACTAGTTAGTATTTGCCAAAAGTTATCATTTTTGCTGTTAATTGGTTTGATGGCCATAGGTGGGTTGACAATGGGGATAATACATAGTAAACCTAAACATCCTAAAGCCGCAGATGAGAGGAATAATGGGGTATAACCAGCGGTTGCTTGTAAAAATCCACCTATGGCTGGACCTATGCCCACACCTAAAGGACTTACCAAACTCATGTAACCGACTACTTCCCCCCGACGGTGTTCTGGTGCTAAATCTGCCACTAAGGCAGTGTAAGCTGTGGCAAAAGCAGCAATACTAATACCATGAAAGGCACGAATCAACATTAGGGGAATGACTGATTTTACCACTAAATATCCTAAAGGCGCGATCGCTACCACAAACATCCCTATCAGTAAGACTATTTTGCAGCCTCGGTTATCAGCTAAAGCCCCCATTGATGGTCTAACTAGTAGCATACCAATGGCAAAGCTACCCATAACAATGCCAATTTCCTGTTTACTCGCACCAATATGTTCAATATATAAGGGTAAGGTCGGCAATAATGAGGCTAAACCTGACCAAAAAAACAAACCTGCGGCAAATAACATGAGCAGGTTTTTCCGCAGTTCAGCGTCAAAAGTATCAAAAGCTTTCACGGCAGATGCAATAATCCTAAAAGTGTTATTTTCCTATTGTTACGTTACTTAACATTTTTTGCCACAACTTCCCGCACACGATAGATAGGCCTTCCCTGAGATTCATGATATGTCCGCATTAACAACTCTGCCAAAAGACCGAAACAAAACAACTGTACACCAGTTACTAGCAACAAAACCGCCAAAATCAACAAAGGACGATTACCGATATCTACATGGAAAACCAATTTGACGAAAGTTAAATATATACCTATTCCCCCACCAGAAACCATAGAAATTAACCCTAACAGTCCAAAGACGTGCATAGGACGGGTGAGGAACTTTTTCATAAATAGAATAGTTAATAAATCCATTAATACCCGAAATGTCCTTGATATCCCATACTTACTCTGTCCAAACCGCCGCGCATGATGACGCACAGGGACTTCAGTAATTCTCGCCCCTTCGATATATGCTAATGCGGGTAAGAAGCGGTGTAATTCCCCATAAAGATTCATATCCGCCACTAATTCAGCCCGATAAGCTTTGAGAGAACAACCATAATCATGAATATAAACGCTAGTAGCACCACGAATTAGCCAATTGGCGATTTTAGAAGGAAGTAGGCGATTTAATGCCCCATCTTGGCGATTTTGCCGCCAACCACTGACTAAATCATAACCCTCATCCAGCTTTGTAATTAACATGGGGATATCAGCCGGATCATTTTGCAAATCAGCATCTAAAGTCACAATTACCTTGGCCTTAGCATAATTAAAACCAGCAGACATGGCCGCAGTTTGTCCATAGTTACGACGCAATATCACCACTTTTATATCAGTACGAATTTGTGCCTGTTCTTTGAGAAATTCCGCTGAACCATCACTAGAACCATCATCTACACAAATAATTTCATAGTTCAATTTACTAGCTGTGAGAGTGGAAGAAATTGCTTTTAGTAATAAAGGTAGACTTTCTACTTCATCTTTAATTGGTATAACTACGGATACATCTAAAATTGGTGATTGATGATTAGTCATTTTTTATAGCTGATAATTGATTTGATATTTATTTGATATAAATCCGTTTCCATAATTGATTCTCATCTTTTTGATCTATATGTCACTAAAACGCCTCTGGGTAGTCGGAAAATACAGTTTATCTATCCATGACCAGGATAACTTTTGATTACTCTACCAGCACCGCGCAATTGTTGATAATAACACTGACTAACTTTGTCTCCTTGTTCCGAAAGTTGGTCAATACCAATACCATTCCGTCCTTGATCTTTTCCCGAACTGTGAATATAATAACCATCACCTAAATATAAACCCACGTGAGTCGCTTTTTTTGAAGTACCAAAAAATATTAGATCTCCTAATTTTAATTCCGTCATATCAACTATTTGAGTAAAAGCCTCCTGTTGATAAGCATCTCTTGGTAGCCAAACACCTACAGATTTAAAAGCGGCTTGCATGAAACCAGAACAATCATAATTAGGTGCAACTGTGCCACCCCAAAGATAATAATTATCTTGTTCCTTTGCGGCTTGAGTAAAAGCAATAATGTCGGTTATGCGTTGTTGAATTTCTGCTGCCCAGATCAACTGGGGTTGATATAATGTTTGAGTCGCTTGCATAAACTGCAAATCTTCCCTAGACAACCATCCCGGATAGTCGTCTTCACATAAACAGACTTCAACTGCTTGATGATGATGATTTGATGTTATTTGTAAATGTCGTCCCGTTGCAGCTTGAGTTGCTAACCGGACACATTCAGGAGAGTCATAGACATTGAGGTTAGTTGTACATTGATATTCATTTGTCAGGGAATAGGGAATTTGTGAATTTAGATTTAAGGACATGGGTAATATGATGATTTTTTGTATAAATGTTCTCTGTATCAGGATTATCTTCTCTACATTATGTAATTTACCATTAATGTCATATCTAATAATTTTGGACTTCATTAGACTGGGAAACGCTATATACAAATTAAATGCAGATAATTTCTTGACCTGAACATATCCCATCAGTTACAAGATATATTTTAAATAATCTTTTTTAAGTCCTTTTTTCTTGGTGTGCTTTGAGTTTATAGTTTTATTTATCACTGCGTATGAATGAGTTAACCATAAATCATAATTAAAACTTATCATTATAGGATAATACTTTTAATATTCATAACTTAGGAAAATTCAACTTTAGATTTTCTTAACAATTAATTGAGAATTATTTTTATTTAGGAACGAGCTTGCAATACTTTCGGCGATTTGCTAGAATTATTGAGAATTTCATAATTGGGTTAATATTGTCAATTTCGTACCTTGCTCAAAAGATGATTTTCAGAAGTCTTTATTTATAGTCGTTTCAGAGATCAATTTTCAAAAAAATACAAAACTTTACAAATTAGCAGTGGTTTAAAAGAGTAAATTGGGGAAAAATTATTCAGCAAATCATGTACTTTAATTGGTAGAACAAATATACTATTGACAAATATAGTAACTTATGGTATGTAGGGTGTGTTAGCGATTAGTAACGCACCATTTTATCAAATCGTTGAAATTGTTTAATGTGAGGTTATTAATAATTGAATCTTGATCATATCGCATCAATCACAGGATTATTTAAAGATAATGTAGAGACGTTTGTCAACTGTCACCTGTCAACTGTCAACTGTCAACTGTCAACTGTCAACTGTTCCCTTATATAGCGAACTGCTTGCAGCAGCGCTTCGCTATCGCTATGTTTCACATAAAGTCTTTCCCCATGGTGCGTTACTAGTCGCTAACACACCCTACTTTTAAAATTTCAGATAGTTCTTCCTTATCAATTTCAGGGTAACATTTTTAAAATCCTTTGTCAATACCTAAAAAGCAAATTTTTCGCGGTTTTTTGCGTTTTGTCAACTGTCAACTGTCAACTGTCAACTGTCAACTGTCAACTGTCAACTGTCAACTGTCAACTGTCAACTGTCAACTGTCAACTGTCAACTGTCAACTGTCAACTGTTCCCTTATATAGCGAACTGCTTGCAGCAGCGCTTCGCTATCGCTATGTTTCACATAAAGTCTTTCCCCATGGTGCGTTACTAGTCGCTAACACACCCTACTTTTAAAATTTCAGATAGTTCTTCCTTATCAA
>NZ_JACJQS010000063.1:0-11841 GCF_014696755.1 Anabaena sp. FACHB-1391
GAAATTGAGGAAATAGAAAATGGTAGAATGTATGAAAATGCTTTAGAATGGCGCTTTGAGTTTCCTGAAGTGTTAAATAATGATGGTGTTTTTGTTGGTTTTGATGTGGTTATGGGAAATCCTCCTTATGGGTTATTTCCTTCCAAATCAGAATTAGTCTTATTGATTAATAAATATAATTATCTAGGTATAAATAATTCCCTGAAAGACAGCTATTTTACATTCTGCTTATTAGGTTTAAAGGATATTTTAAAACCTCATGGATACCTATGTTATATAGTACCTAATACTTGGAAATTACTTGATGTAGCACAGCAGTTTAGACAAAGTTTAATGAGTGAGTTTTATTTTTTGGGTATAGATGAATTTAAAACAAAAATCTTTGATGAAGCGACGGTAGACTGTGATATTATTTTTATCCAAAAAAATCAATTAGCAGAATATAATGTAAATATAAAACTGAGAAATAGAAATATAATTGAGCGTGTCAATGTTCTATCAAAAAATACTTTATTAAAACAGCGATTTTTTAATTTTTCACTTGATGAAAAGCAAATATTGTTATTAGATAAAATTCAATCATGCTCTTTCTTAGTAAAAGATTACTTTGAAATCAAAAATGGTGTTAAACCTTACGAAGTTGGTAAAGGTTATCCACCACAGACCAAAAAAATATTAGATGAAAAACCTTATACTGCTGAAACTAAATTAAATGATAATTTTCAGCCATTAATAGGTGGACGTTATTTTCATAAATATGTGATTTTATGGAATGAAAATTTCTGGATAAGCTATGGTCAATGGCTCGCAGCACCCAGGGAAGAATCAATATTTCAAGCCAAAGAAAAACTAATTTTCAGACAGACTAGTGATCAAATAATTGGAACTTTGATTTCCTCTGGATTTATCATACGGAACAACGTTCATATTATTCTTAAAAAAGATGAAAAGTCTGATATTTTTGCTCTTAAATATCTGCTAAGTATCTTAAACTCAAAATTAGTTGATTTTGTTTACACTAGTATGAATCCAGAAAGGGGAGAAGCTTTAGCAGAGGTAAAAGCATTTCATTTAGGAATATTACCCTTTTATCCACTTTCAAGAAAAGATCAATTTCCTCTGATTAAAATAGTTAATCAAATTCTCACCGCTAAAAAATCAGATCCACAAGCAGATACAACCGCATTAGAAACAGAAATAAATCAACTAGTTTATCAACTTTATAACTTAACACCAGAGGAAATTAAAATCATAGAAAATAACTAATAAATAACCAACAACTTGAGAGGATGTTTTCCAAGTCAGATCCCCGACTTTTTTAATAAATCAGGAATCTAACAAACCCAACATTAATAAACTTAAAATAGTCCTTTTCTTGATCGATTTTCCCGTTGTGTTTTTCGTAAAGGAACTACTTCAGCTTCACTACCTTCCCTAGCTACTCGAATTAATAATGCAGAAGATAGTAAACTAGCAATCATAGAATTACCACCATAACTAAACATAGGTAAGGGTAAACCTGTAGTTGGTAACGCACCTGTAGTTACACCAATATGTAATAATGATTGTCCAACCATGACAAATACCACACCAATTGCGACTAATTGGGAGATCAGATTTTTGGATTTGAGGGCGATAATTAAGCCTAAAGTCGCAAATATGGCTAACATTAGTAATAATAAAATACCGCCAACAAAACCAAATTCTTCCGAAAAAATTGCAAAGATAAAATCAGTATCTTGAATTGGTAAATAGAATAACTTTTGTTGAGAAAGTCCAAATCCAGATCCCCAAGTTTGACCCGAACCCACAGCCAATAAACTTTGTACTAACTGATAACCATCTCCGGTAGCATCAGCCCAAGGATTCATAAAAGACATAATACGTTTGCGTTGATATTCCTTGATGCTAATGCTGATTAATGCTAATAGCACACCACCTAAAGCTGTTCCTCCCAGGTATTTATATGGTATTCCTGATGCTAAAGCAATAAACCAAATTGTCATCCCACAAAGTGCAGTTGTACTTAAATTGGGTTGGGCTAAAATTCCTAAAAGCACAAGACAAAAAACACCCAACCAAGACAAACGAATTCCCCAAGTGAGTTTTTCCCACTGACCAAAAAGTGTTGCACTTTGTAAAACTAAAAATGGTTTAATTAATTCTGATGGTTGGATAGGAATCGGTCCAATAGCTATCCACCTAGCAGCATCAAAGGCTTTTTTTCCTAATCCTGGAATTAATGTCATAAAAATTAACAGCAGGAAAAATATCAAAAACCAATGGGAAACACCCAAAATTTTTCGTAATGGTAGATTGACAATGATATTGAAAATAATTAAACCAACTATAGCCCAAAGAATTTGACGTTTGAAATAATATAAACCGTCACCTTGACGATCATCCGCAACGGGATAGGAAGCAGAAAAAAGCATAATTAAGCCAATAAACATCCACATTAATGTTAACCAGCGTAATAATCGGGCTTCTAAACCCCAGCTAGAAACAGAATTATCAAAAATTGGGATTAAACGCAGTAGATTCACAAGATATTAGAGATATAGAACGGAAAAAAGGGACTGTGGTTCGATAAACTACTTTTAATCTGCTAAAGGACATTCTTAAATCAAAACTAAATTATCTCGGTGGATCACGGTATCCACCCCTGCATAACCTAAAATTTCTGGAATGTCCCGTGAATGTCGGCCGCAAATTTGCTCTAATTCCTGACTATTATAATTCACTAATCCTCTAGCAATTTCATAGCCATGACTATCGCATAATTGTACTGCGGCTTGATTGTCAAATTCTCCTTCTAGGGCTTTAATTCCCGCTGCTAATAGAGATTTTCCCCCTTTCGTAATAGCAGCGATCGCTCCTGAATCTAAGTATAATTTACCACTGGGAATTAATCCGTAAGCTATCCAACGTTTTCGGGCTGAGGTTGGTTCTGGTTGAGGTATAAAATGTGTTCCTATCAGTTCCCCTTGCATAATTTTGGCAATATTCCGGGGAAACCGCCCCTGGGTAATGACTGTGCGGATACCCGCAGCGATCGCAATTCTGGCCGCAGAAATTTTAGTCATCATCCCTCCTGTTCCCCACCCAGATCCCTGGCCACTGGTTTGAATCTGTAAATCTGTCAGTTCTTGCATACTACTAACCAAGCTAATAGGTTTAGCATCGGGTACAGAACGCGGATCGGCAGAGTATAATCTATCAACATCCGTTAATAAAAATAACCAATCTGCTTCTACTAAACTAGCTACTAATGCGGACAGGGTATCATTATCACCAAATTTTAATTCTTCTACGGCTACTGTATCATTTTCATTGACTATCGGAATTACTCCTAAATTTAGTAATTCTTGAAAAGTGTTGTTAGCATTAAGATAGCGGCTACGATGTACCAAATCTGCTCTCGTTAATAATACTTGGGCAATCGGCTGTTGTATTATACTAAATAAATCATCATATATACGTATTAATCTGCCTTGTCCGACAGCCGCTACAGCCTGTTTTAAAGCGATAGTTTTGGGACGCTCCATTAAACCTAAGCGCCCACAACCTACCCCAACAGCACCAGAAGAAACTAAAATTACTCGGTGTCCCTGTTGTCTCAAATCACAGAGAGTTTCTGCTAAAGTAGCAATAGTAGAAAGGGCTAATTGTCCTGTTTCCGGTTGGGTTAAGCTAGAAGTGCCGATTTTAACAACAATTGTTTTACTCATTAGTCAGTTATAGGAATTTATATCAGGTAACCTAACCGTTCGTGTTAAACTAAACAAATCTCCATCTGTTCAAAATGACACTTTATAAAGGCATAACCTTTATTGGTGTAACGGCGACACTCCCTATCCCATTTGCAAAAGCATTTGGGAATACTTTTCTGACAATATTAGCTGCCCCATTGCAATCTGCATTTAGGAGGATTCCTTTAGCAGATTTGAATAGACCACGCTTTACTCTCTTACCAAGATAAGAGGAGTGTTTTTCTATAGGTTCTAGGTCTAAAGCACTGCATTTTGAGGTATAAGATTCTTCAGTTACTACAACTTTGATTCCTGCTAATTGACATTTATAAGTTAGTTGGTCAATTAATCTTGCATGGGGAATCTGTGTAAATGACTGATTATTCTTTTTACCTATATTGATCTTCTGTTTCCAGTTATCATTCTTACCAATAACTAACGTACCAAGATCACAAGCCTTAAGTAGATTAACAATCGTTCTACTTGTATTGTGTAGATAATTGTCAACGTAGTTGTTTCTATAAGCAGTCATCAATTGAATCGACTTACTAGTCTTGCGTTGATCACCTAATTGAGCTTGTAACTTAGCTTTGGTTTTGTTATAGAACTGGTTTACTGATTTAAGTGGTCGTCCATTAATCAGCAAAGGTTTGAATCCTGGTTGATTTGAAGTTAACGCTACTAAATTAGTTAAACCAATGTCAATACCCGCTACATAATCACTGGTAGATAGCTCTTCTTCCTGCTTCCCATATACAATTTCAACAACATAGCAAGTGGGGCGAGGTACTAAACGCACTTCAACCACATTATCTACCTGAGTTGGAATCTTAATATCACTCATTGATAAGTGACAGATTCCCTTCTTCAATTCAGCTTTGTAAACTGACTCATGATAGTAGATAACTACATTACGTCCCTTAGCTTTATCTTTGTAACCAGGTATTCTAGGTTTTCCTAAGAACTTAGAAGGATTCTTCTTCCATTCTTTATGAGCCTCAAAATACCCAGTCCAAGTAGATACTAGTCCTTTGATAATTTGCTTACTGACTTTAGTAGGTAAAGCACGGTAGTCTACATAATCTTTAACTAAATGATAAAGGTCAGGGAGACTATATTTCTTACCAGTGTCAAAGAAGTGCTGACGACAAATGTAATTAGCTACATTGTATAAATTTTTTGAGAGGAAAGATAGTTGATCAATCTCTTTCCAATGTTGGTGAGATTGTTTAATGATATGTCTTTCAACTAAAATCATTTCTTCTTCCTTCTTTCTGCTCGGGGATTTTCTGATTATGATTTAAAATGGTGCGTTAATATATTATATGGCGAACTGCTTGCAGCAGCGCTTCGCTATCGCTATGCTATATTTAAAGTCTTTACCAATGGTGCTTTTAAATTATTTAAGATAGTTCTTCCTTATCAAGATGATAATAACATTTTTAAAATCCTTTGTCAATACCTGAAAAGCAAATTTTTCGCGGTTTTTTGCATCTTATCACCTGTCACCTGTCCCCTGTCCCCTGTCCCCTGTCCCCTGTCACCTGTCCCCTGTCCCCTGTCCCCTGTCCCCTGTCCCCTGTCCCCTGTCCCCTGTCCCCTGTCCCCTGTCCCCTGTCCCCTGTCCCCTGTCACCTGTTCCCTGTCACCTGTTCCCTGTTCCCTGTCACCTAATTTTGGTGTGACACTTGCGTAAGTCCTAGCAACTTTCAAAACATCCTCCCAGGTAATTTTAAATTTAATTCTTGCAAAGTAGGAGAATCTGAATTAATTGTAATTCTATACGGTTCAACAGATTTGTTATTAACTTTTAACTCATAAGTTCCTTGTCGCAACTGTTCCAAATAGAAAATACCAGCACTATTTGTAATAGATGCAACTGATGATTTAGTATTATCAATAGCTTCAACTTTAGCACCAACAAGGGGTTTTCCTTCAGCATCTTTTACAGTTCCTGCTATAGTATAAGAAGCAACAAAAGGAACTGGAATAGTTGTATAACTACCTGCAACTATTTTCACAGCATAAGCAGGTTGAACCGGTTTCCAGTCTAGAGGATATCCAGCAGGATCTAAATCAAGACGGTAAATACCCGGAGGAACTTTCAATAAAACACCTTGTTTTGTAATAGTTGCTAAACTAGGACTAAATTTTTTATTATTCAGTATCAATAGTAGTTCCATATCCTGAGTATAAATCTCTTCATTCTGATCTCTAATACCGTTATTATTCTTATCTAAAAAAGGTTGAATAAATATACCACCCTCACTGCGTAAACGTTCAAATTGAGAGTCTCCAAATCTTAAATTAGGACTGAAATTAACTGCTGAACCAATTTCCAGCCGATAAGAGGCTGTATCTGATGTCATAGAAATTCCATCATAACGCAAACGCAGAGATAAACCGGGAATAAAAAAAGTAGAAACAGAAGCTAATAAACCACTACCTTGAGAACCGATACCATAACCGATATCAAAATCCCAGAGACGACGTTGATTAATATAGGGTGATTGATATTTCCATTTTAATGTTAATAAATTATTATATTTATTGCTAGAATTGCTGGTTTCATAACTTAAAATTAAATTTTCCTTTTCAGGGAGTTTGAAAAAACTAAAAATAGAACCTTCATAATTTAATTCTAAGCCGATACCAGTGGGACTAGCTCTAGCGGCTAAATTACGCCAACGCAGGTTACAATTCCAGTCTAATTGTCCTTTATTATCAATTTTCAGAGTTGAATAAGTAGATATTTTACCAATATTCTGATTGACATTTAATCCTAAATTCATAATACCATTGAGATTACTACCACTACTAGTAACACTTAAAAATTTAGCCGTATTCCAATTCAAATTAAAACTTTGAAACTGTTCATTACTGGATAAATTCAGATTTAACCGAGAAGATGGTTTAAATTCTAGATTAGCATTATATTTGAATTTATCTGGTACTTTTAAAGCAGATATAGCCAATTGGAAAGGAAAATTATTAGGTTGATAAAATACCTCACCTAATCCTAATAAACTTTGATCATGAATGATTCCTGCTCCTAATGTTAAAGAATCTATAACTCCATGACGATAAGCAATACCTCCACGAACATTATTTAAGTTGCCAAAAAAGTCATTATTTCTCGTTTCTCTGTTCATACCACCAGATACAATTAAGCTTGATGTTCCTTTAGTTAATTGTCCAGGTAAATTCAGAAATATTGGTTTTTTCTCTATGGGTGTACTTGCTAATTGTCCATTAGCATAAAGTAAAACTCGATAATTTTCACCATTAATAGGAACGTTATCAAAACGGTAAATTCCTGAAGAATCAACTAATATTTCTCCAAAAATAAGATTATCATTTCCAGAAACTAATTGCACCAAAGTTCCCGGTTTTGCTGCTCCTTCAATAATGCGATTAATTGTAGAAGTTTGTAAGCCTTGAGAGGGAGTAAATGCGCTATTATTGAGATTGTCGGCTTTAAATCCAAATCTTTTAATGGTTGTCAAACCCCAATAATCACCCCTAGTTTCACCTGTCCAAAAAGTAGGTTGAGAACCAATTACATAATCATGAAAATCACTGCGGTTTAAATATTGTCCTTCTTCTAGTTTCCAGGTGGTACTGTCCAATAAATTAGGTTGATTAATTTGAGAAAACCAACTTCCTTTCAATACTGTACCCACAAGATTTAAATTACCTTGATTAGTTAATTCTTTGCTATTTTCTCTACTACTAATATTAACTTTTTGCCCCATAGTTGAGAAGGTAAAATTAGGACTTTTAACAATAGGTAAACCTTCTATAATTACTTGTGATTCTTTTTGGCGATTTTTTCTGCCTTTCAAATTTAACCAAGGTGGTTCTAGTATGATAGAATAAGCTGCAATATCAAATTGAGATTTAACTTGCAATAACTCTTCAATTTGTGCGATAGATATAGCTAAACCTAATTCTGGATCTGAAGTTAATTGATTGAGTTTAATACGTTTGATTAAACCCACTCCTTTTATTTCTAATTCTCCATTCGGTAAGGTACTAACGGTCAAATTTAAGGCTGTAATTATATCCTGAAAAGGAATTAACCAATTAGGAAAATCAACAGCTTTTTCTCCGTCTTCATAACCTTTAACGGAGGCAGATTGTAAAACATTGCGTTTACCAATATTAATTCCTATTGGTAAGATAACAAATGGTGATGATTTTACTGCTGCTTGAGGGGCAATAGAAGCATCATTAACTTGAGAAATGGGAGCAGAAAAATTGTAACTTGTGTAACTTGACGCTAAATGGTAATAGGAATTAATTGATTCCTCTGCAAACATACTATATACAATTACAGACAATTTATTGTGGAGGTTTTTTTCCGGGATTGATATCTGCTGGAGACACAGTTAAATTGAGATTAAAGGGTAAATTTTCTGCATTTTTAGCATTCCAGGATAGTTTTCCTGAGAGTTGGTAATTACCAGGTGTCAAGGTTTTTCCTTGGGGGGGATAGGATATTTGAATATACCGTTCACCTTTAGCAATGATAGTAGTTTCTTCTACTTTACCAGAATTAACTGTTTTGCCATCTTGACTTAAATTCCATTCAGTTTTAGCGCGGGTTGTGGCTTCACCTGTATTATTAACTAATAATCTAATCTGCTTTTTCTGTCCATCGTAAAATGCCTTTTCTACTCCTAATTTGGGAACAAAATCACCATTAATCACATATATCGTTGCTGCTATATTGACAGCTACAGAAACCTGATTTGCTTGAGTAGAACTATTATCCTGAAGTTCTTCTACAGAGAACATAGCTCTATATTCTCCCGGGGGTAAACTAGGAAGTAACCTAGCATTAAAACGAATTGAACGTTGTTGTCCTGGTGCAATGACTAATTCACGGGGAGAAAAGGTTAAATAGGGTGTTAAGTCATTGGGACTAGATTGTAAAACTTGCAGTCCTTCCTGATTATAAGTGAAGGGTGACAAGGAAACTCTAGCTCGATAGGGTTTATTAGAATTATTAGAAATGTTAATCACTCCCCTAGCTTGTCCTGATTCTGCTTTGCGTTGAATTGTTAAAGGAGAAACAGATAATTGACCGTAGGCTACCATAGGGGTAAAACCCAGGGTAAAGCAACAGAGTAAGGGCAGAATTTTCGCAATTTTTCTTTTCATATTTTCCATGATTGAAACTGAGTTTTATAGACAATGATACAGCATTTACCGCTATTATAAAGTACAGATATTACAGATATTAATTAATGATTAAACCCTTGTGGTGCGGGCATCTTGCCCGCCAATGATGTACCTCACTCAAGCTAAAAATGCTGTAATTTTCAAATTTTACCAGTGGGAAACAAACCAAATAGTTTGACTACTCCACTAATTAAGGCTATAATCACTGCTACTAGAACTCCACGATTAATAAATTCTTGGTTATCTAGTCTTTTATCAATACCAATAACTTTTTCCTCTAGGGTTTTAATTTCCCCTGATAGTTTCTCGTCTAAGGTTTTAATTTCCCCTGATAGTTTCTTATCTAAGGTTTTAATTTCCCCTGATAGTTCTGCCTGGCCAATTTCTAGTTTATTTAGTCTACTATCAATATTTTCTAGTTTTTGGTTAACTTCAGCAAACTTTTGGTTTACTTCAACAAACTTTTGATTGACTTCGGCAAATTGTCGATCCATTTTTTGGTTAACTTCAGTAAATTGCCGATCTATTTTTTGGTTAACTTCAGTAAATTGCCGATCTATTTTTTGATTGACTTCGGTAAATTGCTTCTCGATCTTTTGATCCAGACGAGACAAGATTTCTTCCAGGGTATAAGTGAGAGTTGGTGGGTTGGTTGTCATATATTTTGGTGATAGTTATTTTAGAAACTATAAAAGCAGCGTCTGCCATTTTACTATTTTACCCTACCCTCACCCTAACTGTGAAAGCTACGGGACTATTTTACCAACAAAATACCCGACTTCTTAAAGAAGTCAGGTATCTGAGGCAATTTTACCGCTACCTAGCTTAAACAGTCACAAAGCTACTAGTAGATAAAGTACCCTTATATCCCGTGATTTCCACAATGGCATCATTGGTAGCACTAAAACCAGCAGTGCTATCATTAATAGCTACATAGCTCTTTGAGCCTATGGTAAATAATGCAGCCGCATCAGCACCAAAGTTACTAGTAGTTAATGCGTTACCAATGGCAGTGGCATTGAGTCCGGTAACTCCACTCACAGTATTAAACACAGACCGGGCAGTGCTAACTACAAAACGGTCAGTCTCTGTACTATTGTTAAAATCCTTGATGGTATCAATTCCAGCTAACAAGGAATGGGTTAAGTTAGTATAAACAAACCTATCATTACCTAACCCTCCGGTTAAAGTATCTGTACCTAAACCACCAGTTAAGGTATCATTCCCCCCAGAGGCTCTGATAATATCATTACCAGCACCACCGTCGAGAACGTTATCTTTGGTATTATCTGTAATGGTATTATTCAAGCCATTACCTGTACCATTAATATTGGTGGCTATTTCTTGTAAAGCCAGGTCTTCTACATTGTCGGTGAGTGTGTAACTGATAGTGGTGAAAACCTTATCTGTACCTTCATTGGCAAGTTCTATTACAATGTCACCAGCATTATCTACCCAGTACCAATCATTACCAGTTCCCCCGGTCATGGTATCAGCACCAAGACCACCCATCAAAGTATCATTACCAGCATTACCAACAAGGCTATCAGCACCCGCGCGGCCATCGAGAAGATTATTACCACTGTTACTGAAGATGGTATTATTGAGGCTGTTTCCAGTGCCGTTAATGTTCCCGTTTCCTGTTAAAATCAGGTCTAGTTGGCTGGAGTTTAATGTGTAGCTGGTGGAGGATTGAACATCATCATTAACGTTGGTGACGGTAATGGTTAATTGTTTTTCAACGAATAACCCATCTTGGTCTGTGGTTCTAACTCTAATGCTGTAACTGCTTTCGGTTTCAAAGTTAAATACACTGTTGGTTTTCAGTTCATTTCCAGTAATGGTGAATAAACTGTTATCTGTTGCACCTGTACCTGATACTAAACTGTAGGTAAAGGTGTCCCCTGTATTTAGGTCAGTTGTGAGTAAATTACCGACTACTGTACCACTGAGTGCATTTTCTGCAATGGTGTTGGTGTTAATTGATAGGTCTGTAGGACTGGAGTTAGAGGAGACCTTGACATTATCTAAACCCCAACTTTCATCAGCAATCCCTTCAAGTCCATAACCAGTAAAATTGATTGTCAGGTTATTACTTGGGGCTTGGAAAGTATATTGGAGTCGGTAAACTGAATCTCCCCACCCATTGAGGACATATCCAAGAGTATTATTTTCTATTGCTCCTGTGCGTGCAGGACCATTACCATAACTCTGCCCAACGGTTTGATTGCTAAAAGTGGCATTGAGCAGGGTTTGTCCCCCGGCAATATCCACTTTAAAGTTATCTGGACCACCAGATGTGGCATTACCATCCCAACTTTTGAGAATAAATAGGTCAAATTCCAAGGTAACTGTACTATTAGCCTGAGTATTTAGGTTCAAGCTAACGGTATTACTACTAAATTCACCTAGAAACTTCCGTCCGCCTGTGGGTGTGGTACTAAGAGTCTGATTTGACCAAGCTGCTCCTGCGGCAGTTTGAAAATCATTAGAGTAAATAACAGCCATATTGTTTATTTCCTGTGAATGTGATGAAAAGTAAAGAGGTTGCTTGAAAAAATTTCAGCTATGCAACGGTATATAAAAAGGTCTCAATGGGAGATTCTGCTTGAGACTGAAAAGGTGGGAAAACACAGCGGAGGTTTACTCAGCTGTGAGATTAACTTTGACTCTAATTCTGTAAATCCCTACGGGCAGTGTATTGTCGCCATTACCTTGTAAAGACAACTTGACTCCATAGTTGTTAGCAGTGATAGGACCTGGTTGTAATGCTCCGGGTGTATTTAAATCCCACATTCCGCACCCCAAACTGTCACAGAGGTAAATTACGTAGAGAAAAAATTAAAGAGAGCATCAAAACAAACATATAAAGTGAAAAAAGGCATTTGAGAAACAGTAAATC
>NZ_JACJQS010000064.1:0-11810 GCF_014696755.1 Anabaena sp. FACHB-1391
GCGTTATGGAGTCCCAGTTATTTTGCCATTTCTGTAGGAGGTGCGCCACTAGAGATATTAAAAGAGTATATTAAAAATCAAGAAAAGCCGTCCTAGAAGCGATGCACTGAGCTTGTCGAAGTGGACGGGGCTTGTATCCCATTATTTTCGGTCAATAGTGTTCATGAAGATGTAACTATGCTAATGGGTCTATTTGATTGATCATTCAGGAAACTTAAAGAGTACAAAAGAGCATAAAATTTGCTCTAGAGATGAGCTAAAATGCCGCATAGGTGACATAATCGCCCAGGTAGGATAGGGATAACACGAGGGTGATTTGCCTATTTTAGTTATACATTGCTACTTTAATCACTTTCCGCGCTTTCATATCCATAAATACCTGTTCTAAATCCTGTAAAGGTCTTTGTTCACTAATTAGTAAGTCAAAAGAAATTGTCCCACTAGCAATCAGTGATAGGGCGGATTTTACATACTCTGGAGTATTATGAAATACTCCTTTGATGGTAATTTCACTATAATGGAGTTGTTCTGTATTCAGGGTAATTGTGGTATCCTTGGGACAGCCGCCAAATAGATTGACAGTTGCACCAGGACGGGCGCAGGCGATCGCTTTTTCCCAAACACTCGGTATACCAGTGGCTTCTATAACCACATCTGCTCCCCATCCCTCCGTTAATTCCCTGACTGTGTTAGTCATATCTGTGACTTGATGATAATTAAAAGTCCGGGCTGCACCTAACTTTTCACCGATTTCTAAGCGTTTATCATTACCACCCCACAGAATTACTTCAGTATATTCCGAGAGAACTGCTACAAACATTAAGCCGATCGCACCATCACCTAAAACCACTACTCGGTCATGGGGTTTGACCTGGGAACGGCTGATACCATGTAATACACAAGCCAGCGGTTCGGTCATGGCGGCTAATACGGAAGGTACTTGGTCGGGTATTTGTAATAGATTATGCTGGACAATGGGCGCGGGGATCTGCATATACTCCGCAAATGTACCGTTATTCCAGGTCAAATTGGGGCATAAAGAATACTCTTGACGTTGACAGAAGAAACATTTCATGCAGGGGGCTGAATTATTTGCTACTACGCGATCTCCCACCCGCCACTTAGTTACCCCAGCACCGACAGCCACAATGCGCCCCGCCCCTTCATGGCCAAACAAGGTCGGGGGTGTTAACATTTTAGCATGGCCACCGCGTCGCCATACTTTCAAATCTGTACCGCAGGTGGTGGCTGCTTCGACTTGAATTACTACCTCCCCCGCTGCGGGAGTGGGTTCGGGAACTTGTTCTAGACGGAAATTTTCCTGTCCGTAGAGTAATGCTGCTAACATAGAAGTTGGGAGAAATTAGGAGAAAAGAAAAATTTAAGAACTCAAAGCAGTTTGAGGTAAAATTTCTTGATGATGGGGTTCTAAATGTGATATTGTATCAGATACAATATTGATATTCAAGACTGGTACTTCTTGTTTACAGGAGAGACAAAACCAATAAACTCCATGGTAACGAACATGACGCAAAACTGAACCACCACAACAGGGACAAGTGTTAACTATAATACTCATACTAAATACTCCTTTGCAAAAATCACGACAAGTCAGTAGTATTATGGTTGAAATATCTATTTATCTCACTTAAAAGAAAGTAAGATCTTCAGAGAATTAGCGCTGAAAACTATCAACGAATGCTAAATTAACGGTATTTTATGGTTTTTTCCCAAAAAGATCCAAAAAGATATTTATCAAAACGAAAAATTTATGAAAACATTATTAACCTACAAGTTAGTATAGACTTGGTTCATCTATCGCGGGGATCATATTACAAATATGAACTTGTTTCATCTATGGCCAAGATCATCAATAACTAAATTTTTATGGGACAATTACTTTACACTTGACTTTTATTTTGCATTTACTTTGATGACTAAACCATGAAAATTGCTACTTGGAATGTAAATTCTGTACGGACACGGTTGGAACAGGTGATTAATTGGTTAAGCGAAAATCCGGTTGATGTTTTATGTTTACAAGAAACTAAGGTTATAGATCAGGATTTTCCCCGTCTCGATTTTGAAAAATTAGGTTATTATTTATATATATCAGGACAAAAATCCTATAATGGAGTTGCTTTGATTAGTCGTCAGTCTTTAACAGATGTCAGTACGGGTTTTACGGCTATTTTACCAGGTTTGGATGCGGAATGGGACACACAAAAAAGAGTAATTACAGGTGTGTTTTCAGGAATCAGAATTGTTAATCTTTATGTTCCTAATGGTTCATCTATAGGTAGCGAAAAGTATGAGTATAAGTTGGGTTGGTTAAAATTACTCAAGGAGTATTTACAGGTATTACTATTAACAAATTCTCCTATTTCTATCTGTGGTGATTTTAATATTGCTTTGGAAAATATAGATATTAATGATAAAGTAAAAGTAGATAATCACATTATGGCTTCTGTACCGGAGCGTCAAGCTTTACGAGATATTCTGAGTTTAGGTTTCGCAGATGCTTTTCGTAAATTTAATCATCAAGGAGAAAACTATACTTGGTGGGATTATCGCACCGCTGCGTTTAAGCGAAATCTGGGTTGGCGTATAGACCATCATTATCTGACCCTGGATTTGTATGAACGCGCTCAAAGTTGTATTATTGATGTTGAACCACGAAAGTTAAATCAACCCAGTGACCATACACCAGTTATTGTCGAATTTTAATTTTATCCTATTTATTTATCTCCCTAATAAGAAACCTCGGAAAAAATAAACCGTGTTTGTTAGTATCTGTTCTATCCATGAGATGAACATATCTAACCAGTGTAAAATTTGTTCTAGGGGGTGCTTTTCGTAGCCTAAGGAGGTCGCAGAAATATCAATCCAGTCGGGTTTAAAATTAAATCCTTGGCTGGTTTGATTGTTTTTTTCCTCCCATCCCTGATTTTCAGATTCAGGCGCTTTTTGGGCTATTTTCTCCCGGTTATGCAATAATCTCGAATTTGTTGGCTTTAGGGGATTAAAACCACTATGATCTGATATATTGGTACTGGGATTACCAAATAGATCGTCCCATGTCAACCAAGCATCTCCATTATTTAGCGGTAAACTGTTTTGGAGGTCTGATTTAATTTCTACTTTTTCAGCAGTAGCATTTGATTCAATTTGATAAATATTTCTTCCTCCTAAGAAGTAATTTATCGCTGCGGTCATTAAATTAGTAATATCCGCTTTTTCGGTTTTTGAATCATCATTGTTAACTACTAGGTTATCAAGAATTTTTTGACCGCTTTTTTCTATGGGGACTAAAGCTGTAATTTCCCAATTAGCAACTAATTTATCCAGAAAGCTAAAAAGTTGAGTTGGTTTTTTATCAGTTAGTTTATTTAGTAGTAAATCAATTTCTGGTAATATTTCTTTTTCCGAAAGAGGGGTTAATTGTAAAGAATACTCGTAACGATTAATTTCTCTATTAATTCTATCCTTTAATTGGGAGTTTTCCTGGGTTGTGAAAATATCGAAAATGCGATTATCAGTACCAACTAACACCAAATTACCAGTTTTTAACTCCGTAGCAATTCCCTGGACTTTGGGTATATGCTGTTGGAGAAGATTTTTCGGGGTTGAGGAACTTTCTCCAGGGAAAAATCTCCCCCACAAAGATCCTATAAAAGTTAAAGGAGTTAAAGGATTTGTTTTTGGGGAAATCTCTAAATTACTACCCCCAGCAGGAAGATTTTTAACTGTATCTAATATATGTTGAATTGGTGCGTCTGTTGCTGGAGGAATTGTGGACTGTATTTTTTTTTCCGGCCATTCTTTTTGTGGCAATAGCTGGTAAAGTGGATAAAGTAGAGAACCTACACCCACCTGAGTCGCAACTTGTAGATTTTTGAAGATGTTTTCCCATGTTTGGGTCAACCGTTGAGTCTGCTGGTAGACAAAATTAAACAGTTTACTTTGATAGCGATTTGAAGAACTCGAAGACATAGTTATAATGTTGAAGTTGTAGCGTTGGATGATCTTCAGTTTAAGAATCAAAAATTCTTAATTATCAACCTGATTATTTTACTGGATTATTTTACTGGATTATTTTACTGGATTATTTTACTGGATTATTTTACTGGATTATTTTACTGGAAATATGACTCTTCCTTTACCATCATTAAATACCAAATCTATATCCACGGCTATTGAAAATTTACGTGCTTGTTGTCAGGTTGATATCCAGTCAAACTGGAAATATCACGAAACTGACGCAGTAGTTACTGATTTTATGCCATTTAGTATAACTGATTGGCAACCAGTTGCAGTTAATGAAAAAGGCCATATTTCCTGGAAAGGCGGAAAACAGGTATTATGGTTAGGACAAAATTTCTCTATTCCCCACAGTTTACATGATTTCCCTTTAAGCGGTCTGTGTTTGCGATTGGCTTTGGTTTGGTGGGCTGAAAATGTAGAGGTATACGTTAATGGTGAGTTAGCATTAGTAGGTGATTTATTTGATGCTTCACCACGGGTTTTAATTAGTCCTCAGGTAAGTCCTGGAGAAAATTTTACCATAATTTTGCGGTTAGTTAGTCCGGGACATTGTGATGGGGCTTTGATGCGATCGCTGGCAATTTATGAGACGATGATCTATAATGATTATGACGCTGGTTTTATCGCTGATGAATTGGCCATTGCGGAAATTCTTCTAGAAAACTTCGCACCCGAAAAATTACCAGCTTTATCAGCAGCAGTTGAAAGAGTTACAAATCTCAAAAACACCGAAAACCAAGACTGGAAAACCTATTTACTGAATTTACGACCAACTTATTTGGGTTTATGTGATTTTATCTGTGAACAAAAACCGGAAATTCATTTATTGGGTCATGCACATTTAGATTTAGCATGGTTATGGGTGGTCGCGGAAACTTGGAAAGCAGCACAAAATACTTTTGAGTCAGTTTTAAAACTTCAACAGGATTTTCCCGAATTGATTTTCTGTCATACTACACCAGCTTTGTACGCTTGGGTAGAAGAAAATCGTCCCGACCTATTTCGAGAAATTCAAAATCAAGTTGAAAAGGGAAAATGGGAAATTTTGGGAGGTTTTTGGGTAGAACCAGATTTGAATTTAATCGCTGGGGAGTCTATAGTTCGTCAGTTATTATATGGCCAGCGGTATTTTCTCCACAAGTTTGGAAAAATATCCCCTGTGGTTTGGGTGCTTGACACTTTCGGTTTTTGTGCGACTTTACCCCAATTTCTCGCAAATGCGGGAATTGAGTTCTTTGTTACTCAAAAACTTCGCTGGAATGATACAACTAAATTTAATTATGACTTATTTTGGTGGCGATCGCCTGATGGTAGTCAAATATTAAGTTTTATGTCTCCACCCATGGGCGAAACCGTTGAACCTGTTAAGATGGCCAAGTATGCTTGTGAGTGGAAAACCCAAACAGGTTTACAAACTAGTCTTTGGCTTCCTGGTGTTGGTGATCATGGTGGAGGTCCGACTCGTGATATGTTAGAAGTTGCGAGACGTTGGGAACATTCTCCGATTTTCCCCAAGTTGAAATTTACAACTGCTCAAAAATATCTCCAGGAAATAAAATCTCAAAGTCAAAATTTACCAAGTCAAAATTTACCAAGTCAAAATTTACCAAGTCAAAATTTACCAACGTGGGAAAACGAACTTTATTTAGAATTTCACCGGGGATGTTATACTACTCACGGAGACCAAAAACGCTGGAATCGCAAATCTGAACATCTATTATATAGTGCTGAGTTGTTCGCAACTTTAGCAAATATCCTCTGCGGTACAAAATTCCCCCACACAGAAATAGAAACCGCTTGGAAAAAAGTTTTATTTAACCAGTTTCACGACATTTTACCTGGTTCTTCCATTACCCAAGTTTACCAAGACGCTTTACCAGCATGGGAAGCAGTGGAAAAAGTGGGGAAAAATATCTTGGCAGAGTCATTAATAGATATAGCATCCCAAATTAGTTTACCACAACCACCTTATAGTAATGCCATCCCCATCATCATTTTCAACCCTCTCAACTGGGAACGTCGGGAAGTTGTCAGCGTTGACTTATCGAAAATCATCACAGCAGACCAAGAAGAATATGAAAATTATGGAGAGAATTATGGAATTTTCGATATTCAAGGAAAAGAAATTTCCTCCCAACCTTGGGAAAACTCAACTTTATTATTCCTCCCAACAGTTCCATCTTTAGGTTACAGCATTTTCTGGCTGTCTCGAACTTCCCCCACACAACCCCAAATATTTCCGAAAAATTGGATTTTAGAAAATGAATATCTACAAATCCAGGTTAACCCAGAAACTGGAGATCTGGATAGCGTCTTTGATAAAACCCAACAACGAGAAATTTTAAATGGTGCGGGAAACCAACTCCAAGCTTTTAGCGACAGCGGCCAATATTGGGACGCTTGGAATATTGACCCCGATTATAACACCAAACCTCTACCACCAACAAAATTAAAATCAATTCAGTGGCAAGAATATGGAGAAATTCAACAACGCTTGCGGGTAGTGCGTCAATTGGGAAAATCGGAATTTTGTCAAGATTACATTTTACAGCTTGGTTCACCACTTTTGAAAATAGCTAATACTGTAAATTGGCTAGAAAATCAGGTATTAGTAAAAACAGCCTTTCCCCTCAATTTTGCAGCGGAATTTGTCACTTATGAAATCCCCTGCGGTGTTATCCGTCGTCCCACAAATCCCCAAACCCCCGCAGATAAAGCAAAATGGGAAGTACCCGCTTTACGGTGGTCAGATATAACCGCAGATACGCAAACCGGAAAATACGGGGTTAGTCTTCTTAACGACTGTAAATATGGTTACGATGCTCAACCTCATCAACTGCGGTTAACTCTGCTGAGAAGTTCCCAATGGCCAGACAAGCAAGCTGATATAGGTATACATCAATTTACTTATGGCTTGTATTCTCATCTAGGGAGTTGGGAAGAAGGGGATACAGTTAAACGAGGTTATGAATTAAATGTACCCTTGGAAATATTAGTAAATCCGCTAAAGCGTAAATTTCACACAAATGCTGATGAAAGTCAAAGTTTTTTAGAACTATCAGCGGATAATTTAATTGTTATGGCATTTAAACCCAGTGAAGATCAACCTGAAAAATACATTCTTCGCTGTTATGAATGTCATGGAAAAACAGCCGAGTTATTTTTGCGAAGTGATTTTCTCACCTTAGGTCAACCATTAGACTTACTAGAACAGTATATCAAGTCTGAGGAAGTATGTCAAGGGGCTGTGAATATTCAACCTGGGAAAATTATGACTTTTGAGGTTGTCGTCAACATATAGATTGGGTTTATCTAGATATACTGCATAGATCTTAATA
Organism: Anabaena sp. FACHB-1391; assembly: GCF_014696755.1. Classification (NCBI taxonomy): domain Bacteria; kingdom Bacillati; phylum Cyanobacteriota; class Cyanophyceae; order Nostocales; family Nostocaceae; genus Anabaena; species Anabaena sp. FACHB-1391. Next base: position 7,383 of record NZ_JACJQS010000064.1, read on the forward strand.
TAAAATTAGAGCAAAAGATTAATCTCAACAAACAGACTCCATGCGTATTTCTCTCAACTGGTTACAAGAACTCGTAGAAATTAAACTGACTCCAGAAGAACTGGCGGAAACCTTGACAATGGCCGGGTTTGAAGTGGAAGATATAGAAGATCGTCGCACTTGGGCCGCAGGGGTAGTTGTGGGGAAAGTCCTGGAACGTCAACCACACCCTAACGCAGATAAGTTAAGCGTTTGTACAGTAGATATTGGTGCTGCGGAAACTGTGAATATCGTTTGTGGTGCTGGGAATGTCCGCGCAGATATCTATGTCCCCGTGGCCACTACAGGAACTTATTTACCTAATATTGATTTAAAAATCAAACCCGCAAAACTGCGCGGTGTTCCCTCCCATGGGATGATATGTTCTTTAAAAGAGTTGGGTTTACCCACGGATATTGACGGTATTCATATCTTTAGTGAAGAAAATCTGGTTTTAGGTAGTGACGTGCGTCCCCTGTTGGGTTTGGAAGATGTGATTTTAGATGTCACTGCTACCGCTAACCGTGCTGACGCTTTATCTATGGTGGGTATTGCGCGGGAAGTAGCAGCTTTAACTGGAGGAAAATTATCAATTCCCGAAATTGCGAAAGTAGAAAATACTCAAACTGCAAAAAACCTGACTTTGAAAATTTCCGAAACCCAAGCTTGTCCTGCTTATATTGGTACGGTTGTTGAAAACATCAAAATTGCACCCTCTCCTGAATGGTTACAACAACGGTTACGGTCTGCGGGAGTGAGACCAATTAATAATGTGGTTGATATCACTAATTACGTTTTATTAGAAAGAGGACAACCTCTTCACGCTTTCGACAAACACCGTTTACAATCTCTCTCTGGTGGAGAACAATTAACAATGGGGGTGCGGTTTGCACAAACGGGAGAAACTTTAAAAACTTTAGATGGAAATAATCGCAATTTATCACCCCAAAATTTATTAATTACTGCTAATAATCAACCAGTGGCTTTAGCAGGTGTTATGGGTGGTGAAGCAACGGAAGTTTATGAAGGTACACAAAGTTTAGTTTTAGAAGCAGCGTTATTTGATTCTGTAGCCATTCGTCGTTCTTCTCGCAGTGTGGGGTTAAGAAGTGAAGCCTCTGGAAGATACGAAAGAGGCGTAAATCGGGCTGAATTAGAAATAGCTTGTCACCGGGCTTTATCCTTAATTCAAGAATTAGCAGCTGGGGTAATTGTTCAACAACAAATTTCTGATTATCGTCCAGATATTTCTACTTGGTCTCATTCTATTTACCTGCGTTTGGATAAAGTTAATCAAGTATTAGGTCCAATTGAATTAGGACAAGAAACAGGAGAATTACAACCAGAAGATGTAGAAAAAATTCTCACCGCTTTAGGATGTGAATTGGTAAAAATTGACGAACGGAATTGGACAGTTACAGTACCTCCCTATCGTTATCGAGATTTAGAACGGGAAATTGATTTAATTGAAGAAATTGCCCGGTTATATGGTTATGATAAATTCTGCGATACCTTACCAGAAAAATCCGAAGCTGGTTATCTATCTTTAGATCAAGAATTAATTCGCAGGTTACGCGGTTATTTACGGGCTGAGGGTTTGACGGAATTAATGCAATATTCTTTGGTGAAACCAGGGGAAGATAAACAGATTGTTTTAAGTAACCCTTTATTTGCGGAATATTCAGCTTTACGCACTGATTTAATCTCTGGTTTAATTACCGCTTTCCAATACAATTTAGAACAGGGAAATGGGGCGTTAAATGGTTTTGAAATTGGGCGGATTTTCTGGCGTGAAGAAGAGGGTTTACAAGAAGCAGAAGTGCTGGCCGGAATTATCGGTGGTGATATAACTAGCGGTAAATGGTCAAGGGGTGGTAAGGAAAAGGCCATGACCTGGTTTGAAGCTAAAGGTATTTTAGAAAGTGTCTTTAAACAACTTAAATTAGCGGTAGAATTTCAACCAGAAAATCGAGATTCTCGTTTACACCCCGGACGCACAGCTTCGTTGTGGATAAAAGGTAATAGACTGGGAACATTTGGACAAATTCACCCCCAATTACGCCGCGAAAAAGATTTACCAGAGGCAGTTTATGTGTTTCAATTAGATTTAGATGCTTTGTTGGATGCTTGGGATGATGATGATTTATTAATTCCTAAATTTAGTTCCTATTCTACTTATCCAGCAAGTGATAGAGATTTGGCGTTCTTCGCACCAATAAAAGTGACAGTTTCCGAACTGGAAAAAGTCATTAATAAAGCGGGGAAAGGGTTGTTAAATTCTGTGGAATTGTTTGATGAGTATCGCGGTGAAAATGTACCCGCAGGACAACGCAGTTTAGCCTTTCGTTTAGTATATCGTGCCAGCGATCGCACGCTGACAGAAAATGAAATTGAACCAGTTCATAATCACGTGCGTTCTGCTTTGGTAGAGAAGTTTGGTGTCAATTTGAGAAGTTAATCACAGCGGTTTTTGTTTCCCGCTGAAATATTAATCTTTTCAGTTCCCGACTTCTATGATTAATTTGATTAATTTGATTAATTTATCATTTATTGACACAATTAAAAAAGAAGTCGGGTATCTTTTAACTCCCGATAAGCATTTAAAGCCGCATTTTTCACTTCTTCTGCTACTATGGGAAAGGTATTCAATATATGACTAAATTCTGTTTCTGTTAATCCATATAAATGGGCAATTATTCCATCTAATTCGGCGCGGATTTTCCCCCTTTCTCTCTCGTCTGTAATTCCGTTTTCATGACTTGTTAAACCTACTTCTTTCGCTAATTCATCATACTCTGCTGTGGTACAGATTAGTTTGGCTGCACGTTCTACTATTTCTTGAAAATATGGGTCTTTTTCTGTTAATCTGGGTACGGGTAATTGATAAATGTAGAACATATTAACATTAGCAGAAACTTTTTGACGTAAACAAAAATCAACAACAAAACTATTCCAGACTCCAACTAAATACAATGATTCTGAATTATTTAACGAATAATTATTATTATATTTAACAGCAGTTTGAAAATTCTCTGAACATAAGTTAGGAGGAATAATAGTAGCAATTAAAGTTCTAATATCTGTGTTTCTACCAATTTTTCTAAACCCTAATCTATAACACTGATAATCTAAAATTTGCCCCTTATCAACACCATTTTTACCTAAAACCGCTTTTCTTCCTTCCTCCTCCTCTACCCAGTACCGAGGTTCAGCAAACTTATGGGTAAATTGATGAATCATTTTCCCCTCATATAAAGGTAATCTTCCCTTTCCCGGTTCAGTTTTAAACAAATGACTATCAGTTGTCATATTAAATTCTTGTGTTAACTTTAAATTCCACTTATCCTGAATTTCCTCCCCCAACAACGGAAAGCGACTCATTTTTTCCGCAATGAAAATATCTAAATCAGATTTAAACTCCATAACCGAAATAGAATCAGGAGATAACCGTTTAATTAAATCCACAGAAATATGAATACAATCATCATCAGGAAAACTATTTAATTCTCCTACATCATGACGCATAAACCTAGCCGGAAATGATATTGTACCCTGTAATGGTACGGGCGAATGGCCATTTGGTAATGGTAGGGGCAAATTGTCATTCGGTAAGGGTAGGGGCGAATGGCCATTCGCCCCTACAAGGTTTTGAAAAGTCAGAACCACAAACTTAAAGCGACTATCAACATTTTCAAAAATAGCCTTTCTATTTTCAAAACAGAATAAACCAGTGATCTTAGTTTGCGAAAACAACATTTCCCGTAATTGCTTAGTACCCAAATCAGTATAAATACCGCTAGGAATAACCAAACCACATTCACCATTTGGAGAAAGTAAATTAATACATTGTTCCAAAAAGACAGCATATAAATTAATTTTTCTCGCAACACTTTTACCGTCAACTAAAGATTTCTGATTGCGATATTGTTCAGCATTTTTAAAATAAGCGCTAACATGAGGATAACCACTACAATAATCTAACCATGCTTGACGCATTTCCTCATCTTCCATAAATTTATTAAATTGTTTTGTCCATGCTTTTATATCTAATTTCTTTTTCTGAATTAAATTATCAAATCTTTGAAAAAACTCTTTTTCATCAGTTTGAAAAACTTCCCAAGGAGGATTACCCAAAATAATATCAAAACCACCCCTAGCAATAATTTGATCAAAATGATAACCCCAATGAAAAGGTTTTAAAACCTCCATATCCGCAATATTTAAAACCCGTTTAACAGGTTTACCCTTTAACTGCACTTCCTCATACTTAATCTTTAAATTGCCAAATTCATCTAACAACAATTGATTTAACTTAACCAAAGATTCCCGGTTAACATCATTAATATTACGTTTTAATCTTCCTAAACGATCTTCTTGATCAGTTCCTTCAACTTCTCCTATAATAAAAGC
>NZ_JACJQS010000065.1:0-10949 GCF_014696755.1 Anabaena sp. FACHB-1391
TTACTGTTTCTCAAATGCCTTTTTTCACTTTATATGTTTGTTTTGATGCTCTCTTTAATTTTTTCTCTACGTAATTTACCTCTGTGACAGTTTGGGGTGCGGAATGTGGGTTAAAAACTACTCATCATAGTCTTGACGTAGTTGTTCATAGTTGAAAACTCTAGGTCTTCGAGATTGTGGTGCTTGGGTTTTAGGCGTTTCGTCTGGAGTTTCTACCAGTTCTGTATTACCGAGATTGATGGATTCATAAACAGGATGAACTTGAGCCTGTTCTTCTTTTTTGCGTTCCTTCTGAGTCTTTTTCTTTTGCTTGATGAAAGTATCTCTATCGTGTATCTCTGCCAAAATGGATTTATTGCTGAGTGTTTTACCCACAGAATGCACTTTTTGACTAGCAGCTTTAGCCTCTTCTAAAGATAATTGCTCTGTTTCCCAATTCAACGCATGAGCAGCAGAAAGAAGCTCTTCCTTACCTTTATCTATTCGATAAACCCAAACAGTTGTAATATCCCTGGGATCATATCTGAGTAAAACACTTTCCCCAGCGTAAGCCGCTAAGTAGTCTCCTCGATACATAATATTTTCAAAGCTGAGATATCCGCCTTTGTAAATACTGCGTCGAGTTTTTTTCATCAAACAGACATCTAATTCACGCTCCTTCACTATTTTGGGTAGAGCAGGTAATCCTGCTTCCCATCTTTGGAATCTTGATTGTTCTTTTGTACGTGCATCAAGACGCTGATTATAGTTGTCAATAATGTAGCGAACTAATAATAGGTGTAGTTCCCGTAAAGTTAAGCAAGCTTCTTCTTCTGCTGTCTTAGGACGTTCTTGAATATTAGAGCCTAGATAACCATAGAAACCAGAGAGAAATTCTGTATTGATAGTGCCAAAACTACGTTCTTCAATACCTCCTTCACTGGGGCGATCGCGCAGATGACACTCAAAGCCTAATTGGAAACCAATCTGTTTTAAGTGGTCTGAGCGAAAATCTCTGCCACCATCAGTGAAAAGATTTTCAGGTACACCATAAGTTGCCCATTCACAATGAAGTTTGTATTCCGCACTATACTGCTTTGGCAAAATAGCATGGCGTAATGCTAGGGCTACCACTTGAGAACTTGGTGCATCAAAGCCCAAATGGATACCCATAATACAGCGAGAGTAACTGTCTGTAATTTTGGTGAACCAAGGGCGAGACAAAGGCTCACCATATTGATCAACCAACATGACATCTAGTTTTGTATGGTCACACTGCCAAACATGATTACTATGATGTACATCTAAGGTTTGCCCATCACGAGTTTTGTGGGATACTCGTGACCCCCGCCATCCAACATTTCGTACTTTCTGTTTTTGCTCTTTCCGCTCAATAATAGGGTTAAGAACTCTGTAAACTGTCATGTGACTGGGGTAATCTTCTAAACCTAGCTGTCCTGCTCTGACTTGTACCCTGATTGCTACTTGAGCCGGAGTCATTTTTTTACTACCCTTATTACCTTCTTTAAAAGTGCTGATCATAAATTTTTGCCACTCAGGGTCTATCCGATAACTGCCTTTATCATTTCTCTCAGTATCAACAATTGCGGATGGACCGTCTTGTTGATACTTCTTAACTAGACGCTGGACAGTTCTGACAGTCTTACCCAGTTTTTCTGCTGCTCCCCTTAATTTCTGACCATAGGTTTTGCGATCGCATGGTTCAAGTAGACTTTGAATCACTTCCATCTTGAGTTTTGCTTCAGCCGAAAGTTCGGTAATAATTACGTTTGTTTCTTCTGGTTCATCATCCTGAATTTCTGCCAAATCATTGTTGTCATCAAATGGCAGAGATTCCTTGTCTTGATTGAAGATAGGTATTTCATCCATAGTGGGACTTAGACAAAATAGTAGTTCGCTATTGTGCGGGTACATCCAACTTTCCTGGGGTACAGGATGTATTTGTTAATATAAATGTATTATCATTTAACTATGATATCGCCTCTTACCCTAAAAAGCGACAGTTAATTTGTTATGATGCTAAAAAAATTTTATAATCAGAAAAAACTAAAAGGCGACGTACAATATGTTATTGTAACAGATAACGACAATTAAAATGTTAAATATCTGAGTAAATGTTTTAATAATAAAAACGCTGTAAACACTTATGCAGTGAGAATTTCAGCGTTCTTAACTTTAACGACATTATTTTGTTATAACGACAAATAATTTGTTACTCGACATTAATTTTCCACAACCCTTTTGGGATGCTGGTAATGAAGCTGAAGAAACGGCTAATAATCTTGCTAAAAATGTCAAAGAATTAACTGAAAAATCAAAGATTTAGAAACTTCTATTTTGGATTTTTCTCCACCTAAAGAAGTTACTAAAGTTAAACAGCAGATTCAAAAAATTAATGATGAAGTAAAACAGGTTCAAACTGAAGAACAAAATCAGCGCGACATTGCTAAGTAACAGAAAGCGAAAGGGGACGCTATTTACTGGAATATTCTTCAGTCCACAAAATTACTCTTGTCAAGCAAGATAGCTTCTTTGGCGGGCAAGATGCCCGCACCACAAGATTTTTATCAGATTTTTATCAACTGCATTGATCATTTCATAAATCAACAATCATCCAACCTATAAAAACTGGGTCAGGAATAGTCTTAGTTAAGAAACATCCGCACCCAAGGCTATCCTAATTACCCAAAATATCATTAAAGAGGCGATCGCTAACCAATCGGCCATTTTTAACGTTAATTCTTGCCATTTAACCTGATGTTCATTAGGACTGGTAAAACCCCTAACCATCATCGCATTTGCCATTTGTTCAGCCCGCAAAAGCAGATTTTTTAATAGTCTCTCAGTCACAATTAACCAAACTTTTGCTCCTCTTTTTAATCCTAACTTTTTCCAATTAATTGCCCTAGTCATAACGGAACGAACTAAGTTTTGGATTTCTTCTAAAACCAGGGGAATAAACCGCAAAGATAAAGTTAGAGTTAGAGTGATTTCTGTAACTGGAATATTCAATCTTCTTAAAGGCTGCATTAAACTTTCCATTCCCGAAGTAATTTCTTCTGGTGAGGTTGTAAGCAAATATAAATTAGTGCTGTAGATTAATGTAAAAACTATTGTACTCAAACTAATTGCTAAATCCCAAGAACGGTGACTTACTTTCACAAATCCCTGGTGAAATAACACATAGCTATATTGTTTATTATTATCTGCTATTGTCGGGGTAATTTGGGTTTTTTTATCAGTGCTTGGTTGCGTGAGAATTTGCTCATTTCCAGGTAAACGGGACTGATAATTTATACCTAATCCATCGGGACTAATCGCGCCAATAGCTAATACCATAAATGATAATACCAGCAGCCAGCCCATTTGTTGTCGCCATACTCTGAGCGGAATTTTAGCAAACACAGTAAAAAGAATTAGCAGTAATACCAGCAATACCCGCCAATAATTATTAGCGAAAACATAGCTACTTAGAAAGCTCAATAACCAAATTAACTTAACTCGTGGGTCGAGTTTATGTAACCAAGTTTGCGGTTCTTCTAAGTAAAGTCCGATGGGTAGCGATCGCAGTAAATCCATATTTTTGTCATTGGTCAGTTGTCATTTGTCAGTTGTCAACGGCATCAAGTCCAGGAAGATGACCAACTGACAATAGTTATTTATTTTACACGAGTAGCTCGATTCGGACCACCAATTTCCATTTCTCGAACTTTCTTACTGCGCCAAAATAGACGAATGGGTGTCCCTTGAAAGCCCAACTGTTTACGGAATTGTCGTTCGATATAGCGGCGATAATTCTCATTAAAGCGTGTAGCATCATTTACAAACAAAGCAATAGAAGGAGGCTGACTACTCACCTGAGTCCCATAATATATTTTACCCTGACGACCGCCCCGGGAAGTCGGTGGTGAATGCCAACTGATAGCATCTTCTAGCACTTCATTAATTACCGATGTACTTACGCGGCGTTTATGTGATTCAGCGGCTTCATTGACCAATTCTAAAATCTTTTCTACTCTTAATCCCGTAACTGCACTCACAAAAATAGTATCTGCCCATTCAGTAAAATGTAAGCGTGACTCTAAATCTTTTTCATGGTCATAGATAGTATAAGAGTCTTTTTCGACAGCATCCCACTTATTAACAACAATAACACAAGCGCGACCTTCTTCTAAAACGCGCCCAGCTAATTTTTGATCTTGTTCGGTTACACCATCTATGGCATCAATCACTAATAAAACCACATCAGCCCGACGAATAGCTTTGAATGCGCGATTAATACTGAAAAATTCCGTCCCGTATTCTATATGTTTCTTTTTGCGAATACCAGCGGTATCAATCAACCTGTAAGTCTGTCCGCCTCGTTCAACTATTGTATCAATTGTATCTCTAGTTGTTCCAGAAATAGGACTGACAATAGCTCTATTTTCACCGACAAAAGCATTTAGTAAACTGGATTTGCCCACATTGGGTCGGCCGATAATAGCGACTTTAATTTCAGGATTTTCCTCTACTTCTGTTGCATAAGGAATGTGATTCATTAACTCATCGAGAATTTCCCCCGTACCACTACCATGAATAGCGGAAATGGGGAAAGGTTCACCTAGTCCTAATTCCCAAAATTCAGCGGCTTGAATCACTCCTTGATCTGGGGATTCGCATTTATTCACGGCCAATAATACGGGTACTGGTTGCTGACGTAACCATTCGGAAATTTCTTCATCTGCGGGCATTAGACCTGCTTGCCCATCAACTACGAAAATCGCGGCAGAGGCTTCTGCAAGAGCCGTTAAAGCCTGTTGGCGAATTAAAGGTAGAAATTCGGTGTCATCGTTAAAAACTAAGCCGCCTGTGTCCACTACCACAAATTCCCGATCATTCCAAAATGCTGGACGATAAGTGCGATCGCGTGTTACACCTGGTTCATCGTGGACTATTGCTGTTTGATCTCCAGCAAGACGATTTACAAAGGTAGATTTGCCCACATTTGGGCGGCCGATAATTGCAACAATTGGCAATGGCATAAACTAGAGTTCTTTAGTGCTGAGTGTGTAGGTGTGCTGAGTTTTGTCTCTACGTTCTTCACCCAGCACTGTTTTAGAGAACTATTTATTGTATCATGGTTTTTGATAATTAGGAGTTTTTGAAAAAGTTGTTTGTTAGAAATAATTAAATTTGTTTGTGAAATCGGATATTATAGATAGATAAATCCCTGAATTTTTAGAGAAATCAGGGATCTAAATATCAGGATATTTAACTAGATTTCATTCAGAAATTGAAGCAACTGGATCTTCAATTTCAGAGGATACACTAGGTAATTCTAAACAATATCCAGCCCCATAGACGGTTTTAATGTAGCGTGGATGACGAGGATCGGGTTCGAGTTTGGTTCTCAAATGACGAATATGCACGCGAATAGTCTCAATATCATCATCAGGATCATAACCCCAAACTTCTCTGAGGATTTCACTAGGGGAAACGGTTTGTCCGTGACGTTGTAGCAAGCAGTGGAGTAACTCAAATTCTAAATGAGTCAATTTCACTGTTGTTTTGAACCAGATAGCCTCAAATCTTTCAGGAACAAGGGTAAGAGATCCATAGTTGAGAATTTCACTATGTTTTGCTGCTTGGGGAATTCTGTCAGTGCGTCGCAATAAAGCCCGTATCCGTGCTAATAATTCCTCTACCTCAAACGGTTTTGTAAGGTAGTCATCCGCACCAGCATTAAACCCTTCTACCTTATTCTGAGTTTGGCTTAAAGCAGTCAACATCAATACAGGAATCTCAGCAGTGCGCTCATCCCGACGTAAGCGTTGACAAACTGTAAACCCATCTACTTTGGGTAACATCAGATCAAGCATAATTAAGTCCGGTTGTAGCTGGAGAGCCAGCGCTTGACCTTTGATACCATCTTCGGCTTGACTAACATCGTAGCCCGCCATTTCCAAGTTGACGGCAACAAGTTCTGAAATCGCTAGGTCATCATCTATGACAAGAATCCTGGGCATTCTTAAAAATTATAACTACTTTATTTAAGGATAATTGACGTTCCCCTCACTACTAAAAGTTCGCTGTGCTAATTCTGGTAGAAAGTTGAGGGACTTTTGAGATCATCAAGCAAACCGTAAACTTTTGTTTTCCTTGATATATAAAAAGATTACCATCTTAATTATAAAAAATATGTTAAATCTAATATAAATATTAAAATCAGATCATTGTCAAATTCATTATCCTATTCTTATGTATAAGTACGAATATTTACCGCCATATTTTTTGCAAAATGGCATGACCATGACAACTTATACAGCTTTGTGGGCTAGTCGTGATTGGGAGAGTAAAACTACTCATCCAGAACCAGGATATCACGAAGTCATCTTCACAGGTGGACAAGGTGTGCCAATTTTTGGTAAGGTTGCTATTCCCCCAAATGCCCATAGTACAATTATTGGCACTTATGGTATTACTGGAGAATTAGACCAACAATGGTTTTTGCAAATTTTGGGACGCAAGGCTTACGCCCAAGGTTATGCTGTAGTATTATTTGATTGGCGGGCGCATGGTAAAACCGCAGAATTATCGCCAACATTGACTTCAGACGGTTTGTATGAGGGGGAAGATTTTGTCAGAATTGCGGAAACGTCCGCAAAAATGGGTTGTCCTCCGCAATTTTGGTTCATAGGCTATTCTTTGGGGGGACAATTGGCCTTATGGGGAGTGAAAGCCGCAGCAGATTTAGCACCCAAAGATATTGATCTTGCTGGTGGGGCGGTGATTTGTCCGAGTTTAGATTCCTGTCGATCACTGACTTATTTAGTTACGCACCCATTCGGTAAATATATTGAATCTCGCATTGCTAAAGAATTAAAAAAACTAGCTTGGAAAATCCATGCTGCTTATCCTGAATCTATTAAGCCTGAAGCTATTCATAGGGCTAATAGCATTTGGGCATTTGACGAAGAACTCGTTATTGAAGGTTTGGGTTTCCCTAGCGTCACTGATTATTATCAAGCCAGCAGTGGGTTAGAATTGTTACCTAAACTATCAAAACCAACCTTAATTCTATATGCTGCTGATGACCCCTTATTTGATCCTGCTATTATTCCTGATTTAGAAACCGCTGCTAGGAAAAATCCCGATATAGATTTATTACTCACTCGTTACGGTGGCCATGTTGGTTATGTGAGTAGCAAAAGATGTCAAAATCAATATCAAGATCCTGATCAATGGTGGGCTTGGAATCGCGTTTTACAGTGGATAGAAATAAAACGTCACCAAAAAATTGAACAGGTTTCTCTGGAAAAAAGTAACTCTTGCGTCTCTTTTATGGTGATTGAGGATTGATTATCACAAAACTCTTACGGGACAAAGGTGATAAACAATTATCCCCATATTTTCAGTGAAATGCGGACACAATAAGGCTTTCAATGATTTTGACCCAGGTTTTCCATAAAATGTCCGCAAGAACCATTTTTTCCCTGTTCCCCGATCCTTCCTGTTCCCTTCTCTCAACTTCTCGGTTTAGCATAACAAGTACCGAATAACCAAAAAAGTAAAGTTTAATTATTAAGAACTGTGTTTAATTGTAATTGGCTACCTGCACCTAAAAACTTAAATTTGTCATTACATAATGTGCATCTTTGGCGCATTAATTTAAATCAGTCGGAATCACAATTACAAGATTTTTGGGAAACTTTATCTAGTGATGAAATTGCTCGCGCCGAAAGGTTTTATTTTCCTGAACATCGGCAAAGATTTATCGCTGGACGTGGCACTCTCCGCGCCATTTTAGGGCGATATTTAGCTATTGATCCCAAACAAGTGGAATTTGAATATCAACCCCGTGGTAAGCCTTTTTTAGCAGCTAAATTTGCCAATCAAAGATTATTCTTTAATTTATCTCATTCCCAAAATTTAGCTTTGTGTGGCGTAAGTTCTCAAAATCTTGGTGTAGATTTAGAATGTATTCGCACTATGCCAGATTTAGAAAGTCTGGCCAAACGGTTTTTTTCTGCTGAAGAATATGAACATCTGCGGTTAGTTTCTTCTGAAGAACAAAAACAAATATTTTTCCGTTATTGGACTTGTAAAGAAGCTTATGTAAAAGCTACAGGAGATGGTTTAGTCAAGTTAGAAGAAATTAAAATATCTTTAACAAAAAATCAACCCAGTAGATTACTTGTATCAGGAGATTGGAATTTAAGGGAATTAACACCAACAGATAATTTTGCGGCCGCAGTTGTCGTTGCGGGGAGGAATATTAATTTACATTGTTGGGAATATTCACCTTTTGTGGACTATTAAATGGGTTTCCTGTCTCATAACTGAAGTCGCTTAAAAGCGACTGGAATTAGCAGTAATTTTGTTTTGAGGGGAAATTCGGCCAAGGTAAACTAAGATTTAGTTTGGGTAGAGTCATGACTAAACTTTCTGAAAAACTTATGTTTACTGTGGCCTGACTAATTGATGAATTTAACTCATACCAAATGATTACTTTTTCAGCAACCCTTAATTAATCATCTCAACTCCAGTAGAAAAATCACAGTTTAGACATTATTCAGATGCTAATAATTCCCGAATTATCCGAGTTACAGCTTTTTGAGTGACGCGATTAGCAATTTGTTGGCCTAAACGCTGCACTCCTGGATTAACAATGATTTGGGCTAATTGTGGGGCTATTTTAGTAGCATCAAAACCTTTAGTTTCTCGCAGAATACCAGCAATGCGTTTAATATATTCTAAGGTTTGTTGTTGTTCAACTGTTGCTGATGGGATTTGATTTACTGCTGTTAATCCTACCCTTTCTCGGAGTATATAGGTGAAGTTATGTAAAGCATTTTTACTAACAGCGTCTACACTATTGAAAAATTCATCAACTAATCTATCACGAATAAATGAACCGCGTTCTGAAGAAAGAAATTCTACTCCTTGATTGAGGACTAAGTTAAGATCATATTCTTGGTTACTGCGGGCATTTTTTAACAAGTTTTCCAAACGATTCCAGCGGAATTTACCATCTTTAAAAAGTAACTCTTTTAATGATGTTCTTAACTCATCTGCTGGATCTGTTAATAACCGTTTAGCAACATAAGGATAGGCTTCGCTGAGAACTTTGAAGTTGGGATCTATATAAATTGCAATTCCTTCTAAAGTGACAAGAGAACGAATAATTAAAGCGTAATAAGGTGGAACACGGAAAGGATATTCATACATTAAAGCCGATAAATCATCGGTAATACTTTTAATATTCAAATCCGCTACACTTGCACCTTCCGCGTTAGCAAATACCTTAGCAAAAGCCGGAACAATAGGGGTAAGGTCCGTTTCTGGAGTTAGAAATTCTAGCTTTACATAGTCTTTTGCTAAACTATCAAATTCTCGGTTAACGACGTGAACAATTGCCTCAATTAAACCATAACGTTGGGCTGGTTTAACTTCGCTCATCATCCCAAAATCAAGATAAGCTAATTTACCATCCATAGTAGCTAACAAGTTACCGGGGTGGGGGTCAGCATGGAAAAATCCATGTTCTAATAATTGACGCAAGGAACACTGGACACCAATTTCAATTAAATACCGCGCATTGATTCCCAAGGCCGCAATTTTTTCTGGTTGAGTTAATTTCAAACCGTTAATCCATTCCATCGTTAAAACCCGACGGTTGGTGTATTCCCAGTAAATTTTTGGTACATAAATATCCTTCATGTTACCATATAACTCAAAAAAGCGTTCGGCATTTTCCCCTTCATGAATGTAATCCATTTCTTCAAAAATGCGATCGCCCAATTCATCTAAAATCCCGACTAAATCACTACGTACCCGCTTGACTTTGCGCTGTACCCAACCAGCCAGATTTCGTAAAATATACAAATCTATAGTAATTCGTTCCCGTAAATCTGGACGCTGAACTTTAATCGCTACCTCTTCCCCAGTTTTCAATTTTCCTTTATATACCTGTCCCAAGGAAGCAGCCGCAATGGGTTGAGCAGACAATTCTGCATAAATTTCCGTCGGTGGCGCTCCTAGTTCTTCTTCTATAAACTGGTAAGCTATTTCATTAGGAAAAGCCGGTAATTGATCTTGCAGTTTAGTCAATTCTTCTAAATAAACTGGTGGGACTAAATCTGGCCTAGTAGATAAAGCCTGACCGATTTTAATGTAAGCCGGACCGAGTTTTGTTAATAATTTTCTGAGTTGAATGGCGCGACGTTGTTCATTTTTTACCAAAATTCCCCATTGCTTATCCCACCACAAGCCAAACACAAAGGAAATTGTTGGTTTAAGAACCGTCAAAATCCGCCCTAAAACTTGTAAAAATCGTCCACGATATTGTTCTTGTATTTCCACAGGATCATACAGCACTGTCTCTGGTTCAGTTCCTGTTGTCACTCGCGGCTTATGTCTCGGCCGTCTGGAGACTTCCGCTGACTTGATTACTAAAGTCTCTGCACTTTTTTCCGCTATGACTTCAATTACGGACAATTCGCCTCCGCGACTGTCCTCCTGACTTGTTCGAGAACTAGGGGGAAGTGTCTTAACCATCATGAAGAAGCCACCAGTTAAATCAACGTTGTTAAATATTGTAACAATATCTTGTCTTTTAGAAATATTTTTGTCAATTATTATCTTTCATGTTTTTGTCAGATACAGCATATTTTAACTTGATACATTACGATTAAGAACATTATGATAGTGGTTTTTTGCTCTTGTAGAGCAGCAGAGGAGGCCGAGAAAAGAGAAATATAGAGGGTTTTTATCTAAATTTGGGACTTTTTTATTTGCAAGTCTCTTCTTAAATTACAAGATTGATTAAATAATTTGCAGATTTTGTTATAGGGATATAAGTTATTTGTATGGGACTTTGACAAAAAAGAACTTTCTCAATAAAGGGGGGTTCATTCTCATGATTATTGAGAATTTTATCAATAATTTCACGAGTTTCGGTAATTTCA
>NZ_JACJQS010000066.1:0-10777 GCF_014696755.1 Anabaena sp. FACHB-1391
TTTAAATTGCGGAACTGAACACGACCGAGATGAAAATGCTGCTAAAAATATAAATAAAGCCGGGATAGGTCATTGCCACGGCTCTAAACGGACGCAGAGACAGAATAAGACTAGCAACGGTTAGCGTCAGTCAGTGAAGCGTCAAGTGTTTCCCCGCTCCTTTAGGACGGTGAGTATGTCAAGGAGGCTGCTTTCATCAGCAACTAAGCGACATTGAATTGTAATAACGCTCATAGTGTCTTTGATTTTTTTACCTTCCCTAATTATAGCGCAATGACGTAATGACGCAATAGCGCAAATGATTTTTTTCTCAAAGACTGTGCAAAAATAAAAACCGCAAGCCAAGGCTTTAAAATTAGGATGACAGAAGAAACTAGAGAAGTGAGGGGAAGAGTCCCTAAAGACATAAAAATCGCCTTTGAAATTGCCTGTGCGCGGCTGGAAGTGACGCAAACTGCGGCTTTAGCAGAGGCCATAAAAGATTGGTTACAAAAAAAAGATTCCCCTAGTGGTGGTAAGTCACAGGGGAGTTAAAGGGTTATGCTTATAGTAAAGTGAGCGATCGCATCATCTCACAATTCCCAACAATCTCAGACATTCCACCATCCTCACCCTTGACATAGTGCCATTGCCAGTGCAATCTGTTTTAGTATTACGTTCCGCTTACCTGAAATGTGGATATAATAGGCAGATCAATAACAGACGCATAATGAAAGAACATCACCAACTCTCCAACTTCATTTGGCAAATTGCTGACTTGTTACGGGGTCCTTATCGGCCACCGCAATACGAGCGTGCAATGTTACCAATGACGGTGTTGCGTCGCTTTGACTGTGTGCTTGCTTCAACTAAACCCCAAGTATTAGCAGAATATCACAAACGGAAGGATACTTTTAAGGATGAAGCCCTGGATGCAATGCTTAACAAAGTAGCAAAGCAGCGTTTTCATAATCGTTCAGAACTAGATTTTCAGCAGCTTAAAGGTGATCCTGACAATATAGATCAACATCTTATTAGCTATATTAAAGGTTTCTCAAAAAACGTTTATGAAATTTTTGAGAAATTTGAATTTACTGCCGAAATTGAAAAGATGCGCGAGGCTAATATTCTTTATCTCGTAGTTTCTAAATTTTGTGATATTAATCTCCATCCTGATGCTGTTGATAATATCGGTATGGGGTTGTTATTTGAAGATCTAATTCGCAGATTTAATGAAGCAGCTAATGAAACAGCAGGTGATCACTTTACACCAAGAGAAGTGATTCGCTTAATGGTAGATATTTTGTTTGATCCTGATGATGATATTTTAACTCAACCAAGGATTATTCGCAAACTACTTGATCCCACTTGTGGTACTGGTGGAATGCTGGCAGAAGCCCAAACCTATTTACGTGAGAATCATTCAACTGCAACATTATATGTATTTGGGCAGGATTTTAACCCCCGTGCTTATGCTATTGCTGCTTCAGATTTATTATTAAAAAGTAATGAAAAAAGTGATATTCGTTATGGTGATTCATTAATTAATGATCAATATTCTGGTGAACATTTTGATTATTTTTTAGCTAATCCCCCCTTTGGTGTGGACTGGAAAAGACAACAAAAAGAAGTACAACGGGAAAGCGAAAAATTTGGTTTTGCTGGTAGGTTTGGCGCAGGTACACCACGAGTTAATGATGGTTCTTTGCTATTCTTACAGCACATGATTAGTAAGTTTGAGCCATATCAACCAGAAGCGGCGAAAAATGGCTCACGTTTGGCTATTGTTTTCAATGGTTCACCTTTGTTTACTGGTAGTGCGGGTAGTGGTGAAAGTGAAATTCGTAAATGGGTGATTGAAAATGACTGGCTAGAAGCGATTATAGCTTTACCAGAGCAAATGTTTTATAACACTGGTATTGGTACTTATATTTGGATTGTTACTAATCGCAAGCAAAAACACCGTAAAGGTAAAATTCAATTAATAGACTCTCGCTCTCGTTGGCTACCCATGCGCCGTAGTTTGGGCGATAAACGCCGTTATATGGGTGAAGAAGATATTGCGGCTGTGGTGCGGGACTATGGGGAATTTGAGGAAAGTGAAACCAGCAAGATTTTTGATAATGAAGATTTTGGTTATCATCGTGTTCCCATTGAAAGACCGTTACGTTTGCTCTACCAAATGGATGTGGAACGCAAAAGCAGATTTTTAGATGCTGTTCCTCACTTGTTAGATGATGTACAAGCAATAGATAGAGAATTAGGAAGAGAACCCCGTCCTAATTGGAGTGAGTTTGATAAGTTGATGAATGCTTTAATTAAGCAGCGTGGTAGTAAATGGAAAAAGGCAGAAAGTAAGCTGTTTAGAGATGTGTTTACAGAGCGTAATGTAGAATCTGAGAGAGTTATTTTCAAAGAACGTAAAGCAACTAATGAACCTAATGCCCGTGTTTGGGGTTGGTTTCGAGATGCTAAGGGCAAAATTGAGCGGATGTATGAGCCAGATACCCAATTAAGAGATTTTGAAAATATCTCTTTAACAAATGAAATTGTGGATTATTTTTGTCATGAGGTTGAACCGCACGTAAATGATGCTTGGGCAGATGGTGATAAAATTCGCAGTGCTTATGAGATTAATTTTAATCGGCATTTTTATAAGTACACTCCTCCGCGACCTTTGGCTGAAATTGATGCTGATATTAAGCAAATGGAGGAAGAGTTTATGAGTTTATTACGTGAGGTGTTAATTTGAATGGTACACAATTTTATTCAGCAGATTACTGGGGTGAAATACCCCAAGATTGGCAATTTATACCTATTAAGTATGGGTTTAATTTGATTGGGAGTGGAACAACACCACCTACAGGACAAGAAGAATACTTTGGCGGTTCTATACCTTGGGTTACTACATCAGAACTAAGGGAAAATTGTATTACCTCTACCACACAAACAGTTAGCGAACTAGCAGTAGCAGAATTTTCAGCGTTAAAAATATTCCCCAAAAATACAGTTTTAATTGCAATGTACGGTGCAACTATAGGACGAGTAGCCATTCTGGGCGTACCTGCTTGTGTTAATCAGGCTATCTGTGCATTAGCAGAACCGATTTGTTTTGAGCCTCAATATGTCTCATACGCTCTTCAAGCATCAAGAGACTATCTATTGAGTCTTGCAAGCGGTGGTGGTCAACCCAATTTGAATGCAGAAAAAATTAAATCGCACTATATACCTTGTCCGTCACTATCTGAACAACAAGCGATCGCAAATTATCTTGATCATGAAACTGTCAAAATAGACAAACTCATTTCAGCTAAAGAACGTCTGCTTGATTTACTAACAGAAAAACGTCAATCCTTAATTACTAATGTTATCACTTGTGGGTTAAATCCTGATGTTCCTATGCGTGATTCTGGTATTGAATGGATTGGAAATATTCCACAACATTGGGAAGTAGAACACCTAAAATATCATATTGCCAAAATTGAGCAAGGTTGGTCCCCACAATGTGATAACTTTCCTGCTGATGAAGATGAATGGGGTGTTCTTAAAGTCGGTGCTGTCAATGCTTGGGAATTTAATCCTGACGAAAATAAACGTCTCCCTACGGATCTCAAACCACTCACAGAATACGAAATCAAACCTGGTGATATTCTCATCAGTCGAGCAAATACCACTGAATTAGTAGGAAGTGCTGCGCTAGTTGATCAAGTTCGTTCTAAGTTAATACTTTGTGATAAATTATATCGTTTAAAAATGTACGGGAATAGACTTTACCCTGAATATCTAGTTTTTTACTTGCGTTCAATAGCTGGACGATTTGAATTTGAACGTGATGCAACAGGCGCTAGTAATTCTATGCAAAATATTTCACAAGAGATAGTAACAAACCTTTGGATTCCAATTCCACCTATAGATGAACAAAATCAAATTGTTGATCACATCAAAGCTAACGTTTTAAAGCTAGATAATTTGACCGTTGCAGCAAAGCGCACTATCGAACTTTTACAGGAGCGTCGCACCGCACTAATTACAGCAGCAGTTACGGGACAAATTAAAGTGACAGCCTAATATACTTAGTCAATATTAGTCAATATTTATTTTTCACTTCACTTAATAAATCAATTCTTTAAGAAAAGTAAAATTTAATTGATACATGATCCCAATATGCTGTAATGGCTATAAACTGTTAAAGTCAGCATATCGCTGTACTAATTACAGTAAAAATTACTGAACAGATTGCTGTGACAGTATTATAACCATGGAAATTAAATCTCTGACTCTCACTCAATTTCGTGCTTTTGAGCAAGCAACCTTTGAGTTTCAACCGGGTATGAATCTACTCGTTGGTATTAACGGTGTAGGCAAATCTAGTGTACTTGATGCTTTGCGGATTGCAATGTCAAGAGTTTTACCCCAATTTACTGTGTATCAAGATAAACGCATTAACTTTGAAGTTGATGACATCATGACGGGGCGAGATCAACTTGCTGTTGAGCTTAAATTTCAAGCGTTTGACATTCCTTTTATCTGTAATGTTACTAGGGGCAAAAGTCATAAAGTTGAACTTAAGCCCAATAACCAGAATATTCTCACACCTTTAAAAAATGCTGATGAACAACCACTGGTAGTTTATTTTTCTACACGCCGTTCTGTACCTATTGAAAAAGTGCTGAATCAGAAAAGTAGTACGGGTAATCATTCTGCTGCTTTTGCAGAAGCATTAATTCATAGAATGCTGCGTCTTTGCGAATTTGCCGAATGGTGGTTAGTACAGGATGCTCTTTTGGATGAAGAGGCAAAATTTGCACAGTCACGCCTTAAAGTAATGGCAGACGTTGTGACAAGGTTTTTAGACTGGTGTACTAATTTACGTGCGGTTGCTGAACCCAAGACTACATTACTTCTTGATAAATATGGAGAAACTATAGACGTTAAACAACTTTCAGACGGTGAGCGTGGTTTATTAGCATTGGTACTAGACCTAGCAAGAAGGCTTTGTCAAGCAAATCCCTACTTAGAAGATCCCCTAGAAAATGGTAAAGCCGTTGTTCTAATTGATGAACTAGACTTACATCTACACCCACGCTGGCAACGAAACATTGTATACAAACTAACTGAAACATTTCCCAGTTGTCAGTTCATAGCTAGTACCCACTCACCATTTATCATTCAATCGCTTGTTGATGGTCAATTAATAAATCTTGATCCAAAAAGTTTTGAAGCAGAATACGCAGATAAAAGTATTGAGGATATTACTGAAGATGTAATGGGTGTAGAGATGCCACAAAAGAGTGAGCGGTATAAAGAGATGATGAGAGTAGCTGAAGACTACTTCCGGCTTTTACGCACTACACAACCATCTTCACCCGAAGAACAAGAAACTCTAAAGCGTCAGCTTGACGAGTTAACAATTCCATTTAGTGATGATCCAACGTACATGGCATTACTCAAGGTTGAACGCGAAACTATTCTTGGAAGAGACGATCATGCGCCCAGTTGATAAAGGTTCTGCGGCAATTACTTATTCTAAATACCAGGATGCCCAGAACGATTTAATTGAAAGAATTGGCGACTATTGCAGTTATTGTGAACGCCAAATAGAAACTAACCTTGCAGTTGAGCATATTCAACCCAAATCAAAAGTTCCAACTCTGTGTAATGAGTGGTCAAATTTTCTACTTGGCTGCGTGAACTGTAATTCTTGTAAAGGAGA
Source organism: Anabaena sp. FACHB-1391 (assembly GCF_014696755.1). Taxonomy (NCBI): domain Bacteria; kingdom Bacillati; phylum Cyanobacteriota; class Cyanophyceae; order Nostocales; family Nostocaceae; genus Anabaena; species Anabaena sp. FACHB-1391. Next base: position 5,693 of record NZ_JACJQS010000066.1, read on the forward strand.
TCAGGATATTGACCCTGATGAGTATTTTTGGCCTGATTCCGATAATACCTCTCTAGCATTTGATTATCTTGCGGGTGGCTTAGTTGTAACTCATCCTGCTCTAAATTCTATAAATCAATTAATAGCTCAAAGGACAATAGAAACATTTGGTCTAGATCGAGACCCTGGAAATCCAAATAAGAAAAAATGCCCAACTCCTAAAGATAAGCGTTGGCAAAAACGAAATGAAATTTGGAATCTTGCACAAACTCAATTAACAAGGTTACAAAGTGAGGATACGCAAAACATACGCGAATTGATAGTTGAACTCGCTATAAGTCGGGGATTGTTTTCTATATGGATGAAAGTTTTTGAAAAAGATCCAGATATGCGTTGTCGCTTAATTAGTGGCTTCAAAGGTACAGCCTTAGATTGCTTTGATATTTCAGGTTTAGCTATTAGCCGACTGGGAGGAAGATTGTGACTGTAATTTCGCGTTATGGTGAAACAGCATTTGAAAGCGTGATTGAAAATCACCTTCTCAGTCATGGCTATGTAAAAATTACAGATAAATTCGATCGCACTCGCGCCCTATTTCCCAAGATAGCGATCGCATTTATCCAACAAACTCAACCCAAAGAGTGGAAAAAACTAGAAGCACTGCACAAAGAAAAAACAGGTGAACAAGTCCTCACAGACCTGTGTAAATGGCTGGACAAATACGGCTTACTACATACCCTACGTCATGGGTTTAAATGCTACGGTCGCACCCTGCGGATAGCTTACTTCAAAGCTGCTCACAAACTCAACTCAGACTTAGAAACCCGTTATGCTGCCAATTGTGTGGGTATCACCCGACAACTAGAATACAGTGAACGGGAAAAAAAACGTTCCCTTGACATCACCCTCAGTCTTAATGGTATTCCAGTTATCACCCTAGAGCTAAAGAATCCCCTCACAGGGCAAACAGTAGAAAATGCCAAACAGCAATACTGTAAAGACCGTGACCCCAGAGAAACTATCTTTGAGTTTAAACGCCGCACCTTAGTACATTTTGCCGTTGATACCGAAGAAGTTTGGATGACAACACGCCTAGCGGCAGAAGCTACCCACTTTTTGCCCTTTAACAAAGGATACGATGGCGGGGCAGGTAATCCACCAGACACAGCAGGACGTAATTACCGCACAGCTTACCTGTGGGAAGAGGTCTTACAACGGGATAGTTTACTTGACCTGTTAGCCAGGTTTCTACATTTACAAACAGAAGAAAAACGAGACGATGATGGGCGCAAATTCAAAAAAGAAACCATGATATTTCCCCGCTATCATCAACTTCAGGCTGTGCGGTTATTGGTAGATGCGGCTAAGGGTGAAGGTGTAGGACAAAATTATTTAATTGAACATTCAGCCGGAAGCGGTAAAAGTAATACCATAGGCTGGCTGACTCATCGCCTTGCATCTTTATACAATGAACAAAACCAGCGTGTTTTTGATAGTGTCATAGTAATTAGCGATCGCCGCGTCCTTGACCAGCAATTACAAGACACCATTTATCAATTTGAACACCGTCAAGGGGTTGTAGAAAAAATTGACGATAACTCCCGACAGTTAGCGCAAGCCCTAGAAAGTGCCGTTCCCATCATCATCACCACCTTACAGAAATTCCCCTTTGTCACACGCCAATTAATCAAACTAGCAGAAGAACGCAACGAAGAAAGTAGCGGTATTTTGCCTACCCGTCGCTTTGCTGTGATTATAGATGAAGCACACAGTTCCCAATCAGGGGAAACCGTCACCGAGTTAAAAGGGGTATTAGGCGGACAAGCATTGCAAGCAGAAGCACGTAACCGCGCCCAAGAGGAAGGACTAGAACATTTAGAAGAACTTTTCCGCAATTTAGTTAAACGTTCCCATCAATCTAACTTGAGTTTCTTTGCTTTTACAGCCACACCAAAACATGAAACTCTCAAATTTTTTGGTCGTCAAGGAGAGCCTTTTCATCGCTACACCATGCGTCAAGCCATAGAAGAAGGCTTTATCCTAGATATTTTGCGGAATTACACCACCTATAAAGTTTACTACAACCTAATTAAAGCCAGTAACAACGATCCCAACGTCGAACGCAAAAACGCAGCCCGTTCCCTAGCTCGTTTTATGCGTTTACACCCCCATAATATTGCCCAGAAGACAGAAATAATGGTGGAACACTTCAACACCTTTACCCGGCATAAAATTGGTGGTAGAGCCAAAGCAATGGTAGTAACTAGCTCTCGCTTAGAAGCAGTGCGCTACAAACAGAGTTTTGATAAATACATCACAGAAAAAGGCTATGCGATCAAAACACTGGTAGCTTTTTCTGGTGTAGTCACAGACGACAAAATTAAAGACAAAACCTACAGTGAAGAGGAAATGAATCAAGGCATTCGAGAGAAAGAATTGCCAGAACAATTTGCTACTAATCAATATCAGGTTTTACTCGTAGCGGAAAAATATCAAACTGGTTTTGATCAACCTTTGCTACATACTATGTATATTGATAGGCGACTGTCAGGTATTCAAGCAGTACAAACCCTTTCTCGACTCAATCGCATTCACCCCAGGAAAGAAGATACATTTGTCTTAGACTTTGTGAACGACTGCGAAGAAATTCGCCAAGCATTTCAGCAGTTTTATGAAGGGGCAGAATTAGGAATAGAAGCAGATCCTCAACAACTGTACCAACTCCAAAGCGAACTTGAGGCTTTAGGAATATATCTACATGAAGAAGTTGAAAGGTTTTGCGAAATTTATTTTAAACCGAAACAGCGTCAAAGTCCGGCTGATCATCAAGGGATGAATGCAGCACTAGATCCAGCAGTTGATCGCTTTCGTGCTTTTAATAACGAGAAACCAGAGGAAGCGAAAGTTTGGCGGAAAAAACTCACAGCTTTTCGGAATTTGTACAGTTTTTTGAGTCAGATTATACCCTACCAAGATTCTGATTTAGAACGACTTTACATTTTTCTGCGTTATCTATCATCTAAATTGCCACGTCGTCCCCAGGAAGCGCAGTATGATTTTGATAGCGAAGTCCAGCTAGAGTATTACCGTCTCCAGAAAATTAGTGAAGGTTCAATAGAGTTAAGGAAAAGTAATGCTCATCCTCTGGATGGGCCAAAGGATATTGGAACAGCTATTGCTAGAGAAAATACTGTTAAATTATCACAGTTAATTGAGATTATTAATAATCGTTTTGGAACTGATTTTAACCAAGCCGATCAATTATTTTTTGATCAAATTGTGGAAACTGCTGCAAGTTCCGATGAATTACAACAAGCTGCACGGGTAAATTCTGCTGATAAATTTGGTTTGCTTTTTAGTCAGATGTTAGAGTCTTTGTTTGTGGAAAGAGTAGATCAAAATGAAGTGATTTTTGCCCGTTATATGAATGATAGTGATTTTCAGAAGGTGGTTGCAGATTGGTTAGTTAGGGAAGTTTATAAGAGGATAACTAAGAGTGGATAAAATTATAAGATTTTTCCAAATAAAAACAAAAAGAGAGCGTTTTCACGTCTATTTCTTGCTGTTTTTAAATTTCCTAATCACGCTTTTGCCGTTTAGCCATCGTTGCAAAAGGCAGGAAACAATGAGAACATTCCCCTTGTACCCAATCTGCGGGAATAGAAAAAGGAGTTTCACAATTAGTACACTTTATTAATAAACGTAAATTATGGCGATGCCTTTGGCCGGCGTAGCCATCGCATCTAATTTTATCCTTTAACTGCCACTCCATCCTATGACAAGGAACTTCGGCATAGCAAGCAGCACATAACCTAATTGGTCTGGGTTTCATCGTCATTCCCTGAAATGGGAGCATTTCTATTAACCTATCAGCATTAACTCCCACCACAGAAGCCAAAGCTTCCAACTCCTGTCGAGTAGGAAAAGGATTGAAATACAACTTTTCCCAACGTAAAATAACTGCACCGAGTCCAGTCAATTTACCCAACTGGCTAGAGGTTAAATAATTTTCTCGGCGAAAACGACCTAAGAAATGACTTAAACTTTCTCCATCCAGGGGTTCTACCTCAAAAAAACGAGGTTCATCCGCAGCAATTTCCATTATTCAAACCAATCTAAAACTTCAGTTAAAGTCTCTTTATCTATTTTCTTCAATCCTTTTCTCAAAGCTAAAATTGAAGCTCTTCTCAATACCCGATCTACTAAACCAATTTTTCCACTGGTTTTTTGATACAAAGGTAATAAAGTTTCATTTCTTGTCAGATTAGAAGGGAGAGGCAAACATAAAACCTCTTCTTCCCAAATTTTTACTAATTCAGAAAATCTTTTCTCTGATACTAATGGTAATCTATAACATTCTATAAATCGATCATGAATGTAAGGCTCTTTTTTAATTAGATTATCCAAACCATCCGTACCTACAAGAACAATGGAAATTCTCAGCAAGTCGTAAATTCGGGCAATTTCACTAAAAGTATTCAACTTGAGAAAATTTGCTTCATCAATAATTAGCATTTCCACCTTAGATTCTTTGAGTAGTCTTTGTACCCGTCTTCTGATATCAGTAAGTTTTCCCGTAGTTGACTCATACTTTAAACTTTCCAGAATCAGAACTAATAATTCACCCGATGAGCAATCTCCTGGAACTTGCATATACAAAACAGGTACAATATCTTTTTTCCCTCCTCTTTTTTGTGGCTTATTTAATAGTCTATATACATCACAAGTAACCGACTTACCTGCTCGTGGAGGTGCAACAATGCGACCACATTGTTTAGAAAGACGCAACCCATCTAACCAATCATGGATTTTTTGTATATGCTCTAATTCCACAATACTGGGAGTCAGGAGACGTTCAATTTCTGGCTGTAATTCCTCTGGAATTGGTTCATGTCCCCATAAATTTTGTACCCATTTCTGCCAATAATCGTCTTTCATAATTTGTGTTGTTTGGATAGGTATTAATAAAATTAATCTGTGAATTGAATTAAAACCCACATTCCGCACCCTGAACTGTCACAGATCAAAAAAGCAGAGATAGTAGTACATAATAACTAACGATCAATTAAAGAGAAATAAGCTTAATGAGAATACATATCATTAAAA
>NZ_JACJQS010000067.1:0-10637 GCF_014696755.1 Anabaena sp. FACHB-1391
TTACTGTTTCTCAAATGCCTTTTTTCACTTTATATGTTTGTTTTGATGCTCTCTTTAATTTTTTCTCTACGTAATTTACCTCTGTGACAGTTTGGGGTGCGGAATGTGGGTTAAATAATCATCTGCTCCCAATTCCATGGCTTTTCGTAAAGACTCCTTTGTATTAATAGCAGTCAAAAAAATGAAAGGAATAATTGCTGTCAATGAATCTTCCCGCAGGTTACTTAATACAGTATAACCATCCATATCTGGCATGACCACATCACAAATTACCAAGTCAGGTAAATATTGTTTTATTAACTCTAGTCCCATCATCCCATTTTCTGCACTTATGGTATCATAACCCTCAGATTGAAGACAGTCTAATATAAAATTGCGACTAAAAACATCATTATCAATGACGATAATTTTTTTTGATTCTTCGTACATAATTAATTATTCCAATCACTAAATTTTCGGGTGTTTAACTATTACTAAACTCTGGAATAAATCACTTACAAATCTAGATATAATGTCAGCAATAATTAATACAAAATTAGAGTAAAGAGTTCATACAATCTTAATAATTGCTATAATCTCAATTAGTAATTAGTTTTTGGCGGCTTGACATTTAAGTTTGAATAAACTTGATTTTAACAACAAAAAATAAATACTTTCCATTTAGTTGCATGAAACAAATAATTGTTTTTTTTATTGCTTTCCAATCGAGCTACCCTGAGATTTGAACTTATAAGCATAAAAAGGCAATATTGTCAATTAATCTTTTTGAGTATTTTTGAGTATTTTTGGTTCGTGAGATTTGATAAATAAGTAAACTGTGAGTTTTTTACCTGATTTCAGTAAATTCTCTGTATTTAAAATTTAACTACGGAATAATATCAGTAGTCATCTGTCATCAGGAGTATGTTTTTCATAAAATTAGCTGGCAGTAATCATACTAATGGGGGATGTAAACAATTACCAATTGTGATGGCACAAACTTTAGCCCATGATGATTTACCATACTAACCTCTTTTTTATACTAGAGCTTGTCCTAAGTTGACAATTTATTTAATGGATAAACCCATACAAATATAGACAAAGCCTCCCATTACTTGATGTATAACTCTCATGAGTTAGCTAAAAAACTAGGCAAAATGTGTCAGAATTAAATGATCAAATACAGTGTTGAAATCGGCCAATGCTTTTATCCATCAAGACAAAACTCAAGTTAAATAAAACCCAAGAAATATTAATCCATCAAGTAAAACTTGTTCTCACTGCGGACACAAAAAAGAAGTTCTTTCTTGATCGGAAAGAACTTTTCATTGTGAGAACTGCGGTTTTGAGATGAATAGGGATCTAAATCCCGCAATTAATTTATCGCGTCAGGCTTTGGCGTGAAAGTCTACTGAGGGATAACCGCTCCCATGCTCCCATTGAAGTAGAAAATAAAGTCTAGCTTTGTCTAGATTTTATATAGCAGGTTAGTATTACCACCAAGACTTAAACTAAAGCTGCTGTCGTTTTCAGTGCAAAAATTTTCTCAATTACATCTTCAACCACCTTATCTGGTGTAGAAGCACCAGAGGTAATACCAACTTTAATTTCCCCTGCTGGTAGCCAGTTTTCTGTAATTACCAAATCTCCCGTTAATTCTCGATGTTCAATCTTGTTAATTGATTGAATACATTCAACACTATCAATGTGATAAGAAGGAATATTCCGATCAAAAGCAATCTGTTGTAATTGGGTAGTATTTGATGAATTAAATCCACCAATTACTATCATTAAATCCAGATTTTCTTTCACCAGTTCCAACATCGCATCTTGACGTTCTTGAGTGGCATCACAGATAGTATTAAAATTTTGAAAATGCTGATTTAACTCTGCCGGTCCATATTTCTGCATCATCGTTCGCTCTAGCATTTTACCGATCTTTTCGGTTTCATCTTTGAGCATGGTTGTTTGGTTAGCAATTCCTACCCGTTGTAAATCTTGATCAGGATCAAATCCGGCAGAACAAGCTTTAGCAAACTTAGTTAAAAATTCTTGACGATCGCCACCATTGAGAATATAGTTAATTACATATTCTGCTTCTTTTAAATTCAAAACAATCAAATATTTCCCAGCAAAGGAACTAGTAGCAACGGTTTCTTCATGTTTGTATTTTCCGTGAATAATTGATGTGTAATCACCTTTTTTGTGCTTTTCTACAGTGTTCCAAACTTTAGATACCCAAGGACAAGTAGTATCAACAATTTGACAACCTTTATCATTCAGAATTTGCATTTCTTGAACACTTGCACCGAAAGCTGGTAAAATCACCACATCACCGCTACCAACAACAGAAAAATCTTTGACTTTGTCAATGACGGGAATAAATTCTACCCGCATTTCCTGCATCCGTTTGTTAACTGATGGATTGTGAATAATTTCGTTGGTAATCCAAATCCTTTCTGCGGGGAAATGCTGGCGGGTTTCATAAGCCATTGCTACAGCACGTTCCACACCCCAACAAAAACCAAATGCTTGTGCTAATTGAATCGTCACATCACCGCGCTTGAGCGTGTAGTGAGAATCCCGGATTTCCTGAATCAAGTTACTCTGATATTCCGATTGTAACTGGGTAGCAACTTCCTCTTGATGACCAAAGCCCTTACGATTGTAATTGGCTGAATGTTGCAGGTTGCGTTTAAAAGCTTTTGTATCCATTTGGACTTGGTGACTAAAATGACTATTTTTAATTTTCTCGCGCCTGGAGGCAATTGAGATGGGAAATTTTAATTTATCAAAATCATATTTCTTTTCATAAATATTCACAACACCAGTCAGGGAAGAGGAATAGGTAGGATATTAGATTTTTCCTACCTCTTACCTCTTACCTACATTAATATCCCTAAAATATCCCTAATAAATTAAATTACTTATTAGAGATTCGGTCTGCGAACTCGGAGTTATAACCTTCTTCCCCGTGTTCATGGATATCCAAGCCTTGATTTTCTGTTTGATCTGGGACTCTTAAACCAACTGTAGCCGCAATAATTTTCAGAATGATCCAAGTCCCCACCCCAGCAATGATATAGGCTAGAGCAATTGCCCCCAATTCCACAAATAATTCACTCAAGTTACCACGGAGTACCCCGTCCTTACCGCCAGAATTAACTTCAGTTGTGGCAAAGAAAGCCGTTAAAATCGCCCCGATAGTACCGCCAACACCATGGACAGGATAGGTATCTAGGGCATCATCAACCTGTAACTTGTGCTTGAAACTGACAGCATAGAAGCAGACGAAGGAAGTAATAAAACCGATTAAAATTGCCGCTAGAGGGGTGACAAATCCTGCCGCTGGGGTGATTCCAACTAAACCAGCGACTGCACCGGTGGCTGCCCCTACAGCGGTGGGTTTTCCCCGTAATGTAGCTTCTAGAATCAACCACATTAACGCCCCAGCGGCGGCAGATGTATTAGTAGCAACAAAGGCTACTGTGGCCACCGTGCCAGCGGATAAGGCACTACCAGCGTTAAAGCCAAACCAACCAAACCAAAGTAAGCCAGCACCCAACAAAATAAAGGGGACATTGTGGGGAGGACTCAGACGATCTGGATAGTTTTTTCTCGGACCGAGGACAATTGCTGCTACTAGTGCGGAAATACCAGAACTAATATGTACTACTGTCCCACCAGCAAAGTCTAAAGCGCCTATACCGCCATATAAACCTAAAAATCCTCCCTTTGCCCACACCATGTGCGCTAGGGGTGTGTAGATGAACGTTGACCACAGCACTACAAATAGGCAATAGGCACGGAAACTCATCCGTTCAGCGATCGCACCTGATATTAATGCTGGAGTGATAATAGCAAACATGGCTTGATAGATCATGAATGCCTGATGGGGAATTGTTGGCGCGTAGGATACCACTTCTGCTGGGGCTGAACCTTGCAGATAACCTGTTGTTTCTAAGCCAACACCGTTTAAACCTAACCACTGTAAGCCACCAATGAAAGGTAAACCAGGGGCAAAGGAAAGACTATAACCCCACAGAACCCAAGTGACTCCGACAATGGCCATCAATACAAAACTCATCATTAACGTATTTAGGATATTGCGCGATCGCACAAACCCACCATAAAAGAACGCTAATCCGGGTGTCATCAGCAATACCAGGGCTGATGAGATCAACATAAATGTTGTATCTCCCGTATCGGGAGGTGGTGCAGCCGTTGACTCCGCAGCCCAAGCATTCCCTGTTAACAACCCCCCCAGCATCAATAAAGTTAAACACCCAGTAATAACTAATTTCTTCAACACTTGTGTTCTTTCCTCTGCGTCTACGATGTTGATCCTGATTCAATACAATTCGTATTTTTCGCTACTTTTTTCTGTCTTAAAAGTTACTTAAATTCTAATTTTCTAGTCAGCTTAACATCAGCTTAACTAAAATTTTACTAAAAATTTGATCTTTTTTTATATTTCTATCTGAGTGATCTTGACATGGAAAATTCTGTTACTATCAATACAATTTTTTAGAAAATGTCACATTGTACAAACTCCCGATTTTTTGGCAATCAGTAATAAATAAATATTTTTTTTCTCAAAAACCCCCTAACTGCCCATTCCCCATCAGCAAAAAAAATTTTTTTCCAAAACACTTGACATTATCCTACAAGGACTGCTATATTATCTAAAGTTAATTCCTTGGGGCGTAGCCAAGTGGTAAGGCAGCGGGTTTTGGTCCCGCCATCCCTAGGTTCGAATCCTAGCGCCCCAGTTATATAAGAACCAAATATATACAAATATATAAAAGTACAAATATATAAAAGTATATAGAAGGTGAACAGTAGACGCTTATGATTAAACAATTAAAATGAAATTTCAACTATTATTAAGCAGTTTTTTTTCTGAACTTAAAGGTAGACATTGGTGGATAGGTATACTGCTCTGGTTTGTCTTGCTTGCTCCTGCTCAAGCGTCTGTAATTCTGCGTGTGGCAATTGCAAGAGAAGTTAAACAGGTAAAAGTCGGTGCTTCCACAACCGCTATTGTTAAAGATAGTAGGGGTAAGACACTAGGAGAATTACCAGGAATGAAACCCTTTCCCGCTCAAGCGGTTGCGGGAGGAGTGGCTTTAGATAGATGGCAATCAGGGTTATTTTGGATTGAACCGACAAATAAGGGGTATGTTTATATTGGCGATCGCTGGTTTCGTGGTAGAACCTTAGTAGTACCCACAGGTAACGGATTAACTGCTGTGAACTGGGTAGATTTAGAAGAATATCTCTACAGCGTCATTGGTGGAGAAATGAATTCTAGCTGGCCGGAGGAAGCCCTCAAAGCCCAAGCCATAGCAGCCCGTACCTATGCCCTTTATGAGCGCGAAAGACAGAGAAGAAATCCGGTGTATGATTTAGGGGATAGTCCAGATCGTTGGCAAATTTATAAAGGTGTAAGCAGTGAATCTCCCAAAACCTACAACGCAGCAGACCAGACAGCAGGCCAGATATTAACTTACAATAATCAAATTATTCTTTCCGTCTTTCATGCTTGTTCTGGTGGACACACTGAAAACGTAGAAGATGTCTGGAGTACCAGAGTACCTTATTTGCGTGCCGTTCCCGATTTTGACCAAAAGATCAAAGAATGTAACTGGACAAAGACCTTCACTCCCAGAGAAATTAGTGCGAGAATTTTCGGTATTGGTAATGTCAAAGAGATGATTATCGAAAATGTTTCACCTTTTAGAAGTGTCAAAACTCTGAAAATCATCGGTAATAAAGGCACTAAAATTCTCCAAGGTGAAGAAGTGAGAACCGCACTAAAAATTAAAAGTACGCGGTTCATTGTGAATAAAGACGCAAATGGTAGTTTTATCCTCCAGGGATTAGGTTTTGGTCATGGTTTAGGAATGAGTCAATGGGGGGCTTATGAATTAGCAAAACGTGGTGCAAACCATCTACAAATTTTAGGATACTATTATCAAGGTGTAGCCTTGACACCCATTCAAGCAAAATAGGCACTCTTACAAGAGGAAATAGGCAATAGGGAGCAGGGAAATATTTGTTAGTGACCAATTACCTGTCCCCGTGGCGTAGCACCTGTCCCCGTGGCGTAGCACCTATCCCCTATCCCCTATTTGCTTATTCTGAAATTCCTGTTCTAATAAATCTGTTTCTGTGGAATAAACAGAATCTTCTTTACTAATGATTTTTTCCGTTGCAAATTCACGAGCAAAGGCGATTTTCTTCTGCAAAGAAGTATCCGCACCTGCTAATAATCTAGCTCGTTCTTGGCGTTGATAATTGCGAGTAGTAATTTTATCATTACGCCGTTTAATCCAGAAATATCGAATTAAGGGAATGGCTAAAAACCCTGTACCATAGGCCAATAACAATCCATAAATACCTTGCACCAAAGCAACTAATCCGCCGATTTGAGCCGCAATTGTGCCATCTCTCAATAAATTTCCCAAAATCAAAGCCCCAACAAAATTCACTCCGCCTAAACCCGCACTGAGGAGAATTTGTCCAGAACTAGCTGCACTAAACTTCCAGGAAAATTCATGGAGATATTCAGATATTGAACGCCGCTGTTTTTTACTAGCTCTTACCTGTAATTCTGGGAAATAATATACCATTTGCCCCTCTGAACTTACCTGGGGAAATCCATTAAATCTTACCAGCACAGGTAACATATAATCCTCATATTCTTGTTGATATTTTTCGCCAATATCATCTAAATAAGGAGCAATTTGTTCTGCTACTACTGCACCTTGATTATTGCTAATCACAGCCCCAATGTCTTCCCAGCGGCGTTCTTCCAAATTAGCATTAGGATCACCATCACCAAAGAGAAATGAAAACACCGCTTCCAAAAAATTCATTTCACTATTTTCGCCCTTTTCTCTCCGTCGTTCTTGGTAATTACCGCCATAATTTGGGCTAAAATACCAAAATAAATCAGGGAAAAAGAAGAAATTATTACTTCTAGAACTACTACCACCGCGATTATCATCATCTCGATTTGAACTAGCAGTGATAATAATGAAAATAGTCACAGTAATCAAAATGATAGAAGCAACTAAAAGAATACCAAAAGAAATCCGAATTAAGTAAAATAGCACAGACCAGATTTTTTGCCACCATTCTTTCAACCGTATTTGCAAGTATTTATTGCGTAAAATATCTCGAAAATTGCGGGGAAATTGGTAAACAACATCACCTGATTCTGCAACCTGTAAATGTCCCCCAGCGTCAGCAGCTAGGGCTAATAAACCTTGATTGACTTCAGCTATATTTAATCCTATCTGGGTGGCCACATCACCAACGGTGACGCGGTAGCCCAGTTGTTCCACAGAACGCATAATGGCGGAATTGGGAGTCATAAATTTGTCATTTTGTTATATTTTGGTTTACCTTTATTAAGTATAATTGAACTAATATTTCTTGTCTTTGCGGTTCGGAAATACAATAATACCTTATAGTGGTTTCTGGACTGCGGTTAATTCATTATTCCGTACCTATCACCAATTAGCTGAAATTTATATATACACCTATGGTTCAATACACTATTCCTCAAAGTCCAGAAATTATCCTGATTGTTCCTGGTAAGGATTCCGCTAAAGCCCGTGACAAAGCAATGGATCAGCTAATGGAACTTATGGAAGCAGGGGAACTACCAACCGAACTAGAAGCAGGATTTAGTCCCCAACAGTTAATTGAAATCAAAGAACCAACTACAGATACTTCTAGTCGTGAAGATGAAATTACCCAAGCGGTGCAAATTCTCAGTAATTTAGCTTCTTTAAAGTTAAAAGTCCAAGAATCACGCACAGAAGCCTTAGAAATTCGCAAAGCCATTGATGTGCTATTTACTGATAAATCCGTCACCGAGGAAGAAATAACCAATCTCAAAGAAGGTTTTAAGGTTCTCAAAAATTTTGCTCAGGCCAATCTCCGTTACCAGGAAGCAAAATCAAAAGCCGAACAAGCTAGACAAATTTTAGATCAAGCTCTTAAATCACCAGAGTAAGCGGTAATGGTTGACGGTAATGGGTGATTGCTGCATTCCTGACTCCTGATCAGGAAGTTGCCACAGGAATGGATGGGTGTGATATTATAGGAAACTGCTACACAAATTTACAAACAATAAAGATCTAATCTATCATGGCTCTGACGCAACAGCGCAAACAAGAAATCATTTCTGGCTACCAAGTTCATGAAACCGACACTGGTTCGGCTGATGTTCAAGTAGCAATGCTCACTGACCGGATTAACCAACTCAGTAAACATTTGCAAGTTAATAAGAAAGACCATTCCTCCCGCAGAGGATTATTGAAGATGATTGGTCAAAGAAAGCGTCTTTTAGCCTACATCCAAGCAGGTAGCCGGGAAAAATATCAAGCTTTAATTACTCGTCTCGGTATTCGCGGTTAGGAACTAATTCTTATGGCTGCTGAAGAATCAGAACGTAGTAAATTACCTTTTGAACCAAACAAAAAGCGTCAAAAACCCGCTAAGGCTATAACTCAGCCCGTCCTGAAGACCCAAGAAACCCAGGAAAAACCGCAACAGCAACGTCGTTATTCTAAACAAGAAATGGCTATTCCTGAAGTGGTGAGCCAGCGCATGATTCGCAGAGTGGCTGCTTTTTGCGGTATTCCTACATTTTTAGGTATTGCTAGTTTGGTAGTTAGCTATCTGCTAGTTACTCTAGCTCATATCCAACTTCCGCCTATCGCCGTTTTATTGGTGAATATGGGATTATTTGGTTTAGGAGTAGTAGGAATTACCTATGGTGTTCTTTCCGCTTCTTGGGACGAGGAAAGACCGGGAAATATGATCGGTTTGGATGAGTTTAGCACTAACTGGGGAAGGATGGCCGAAGTTTGGCGTGATACCCGGAAAAAGAACGTCTCATAATCATCTAATAATCAGCGTCCAGGTCATAACTGTCATCTGGGGTAAGTTGGAAAATAAGTTTTTTCTGGTTTATACCCAATATGCAGCCAAAAATACCTGGCGCTATATTGTTAAATTGGTAAAGGATTTGATCATAATTTGAGAATTATCAAGCCCGAAAAATTATACCCGAAAAAATTATACCCGAAAAAATTATAATTATGCAGTCCCCTCTTTACTTTTTCACTGTTGAAGAATATTTAGAATTAGAACAAACTAGCGATATTCGTCATGAATATTTTGCCGGTGAAGTCTTTGCTATGGCTGGAGGTAGTAAAGAACATAATATAATTACTCTCAATATTGCTAGTAGACTACGTTCTCAGTTACGGGGTAGTTCCTGTAATGTTTTCATGTCTGACATGAAGGTAAGAATAAATTTAGCTAATGAGAATCAAACTATATTTTACTATCCTGATGTTATCGTCAGTTGCGACACGGAAGATCAAGACCGTTATTTTTTGAATTATCCTTGTTTAATTATCGAAGTCCTATCACCAAGTACAGAAACTATAGATAGACGGGAAAAACTTCTTAATTACCGCAGTTTAGCAAGTTTGAAAGAATATGTTTTGATTTCTCAGGATCAAGTTAAAGTAGAGGTTTATCGTCAAGATGAAAAAAGAAATTGGACTATACAAACCTTGATTAATCGTGATGATAAATTACATTTAGATTCTGTTGGATTAATTTTAGAAATGGTAGATATATATGAGGATGTTATCAATGTAGCTATCATGTAGCTATAATGTGGCTCGCTATGCTATGATGTTGAGTATCCACTGTCAGAATCAGGATGTACAGGATGAAGACAGGTATTTTATCGCTATATAAATCACTTAAATCACTGAAAATGGTGGGTTAAGCTGTAGTTATTTATACCAGGAGTGCATTTTATGAAATTCAATCGTAGTCAAGTTAAAAAATACCTGCAATTAGCGGATTTTACATCGCTGTTTATTGAGGAATTAGGTTGGGATTATGCTGATATTTCTCCTATTTATCTATCTGTAAATGGGGAGAATTATACCATAAAAGCTATTTCCCAAAAACGTGGTTTAATGGTTTATCATTGTTTACCTGAAAATGGGATTTTACCCAACTCTCAAATTAGAAAAAAGATTGATATAGAAGTTACTAGTTATAGTCAAGAACATTTAATTATTTATACCGATAAAGGTCAAGAAAAACAAATTTGGCAATGGGTAAGACGCGAACCAGGAAAACCCGTCACTAGTCGAGAAAATCATTATTATATTCATCAGTCGGGGGAGGGTTTAATTCAAAAGTTAGAAACAATTTATATTAGTATTAAAGAGGAAGAAAATTTAACTTTATTAGAAGTTACTAAGAAAACTAAAAAAGCCTTTGATGTTGATAAAGTTACCAAGAAATTTTATGATCAATTCAAAAAGGAATATAAAACATTTTTAGATTTTATTAACGGTATCCCCGTGAAATTTGATCAAGAATGGTACGCTTCCTTAATGCTGAACCGATTAATGTTCATTTACTTTATTCAACGTAAAGGTTTTTTAAATAACGACTTAGATTATTTGAGAACCAAATTAAATCAATGTCAAGAACACAAAGAAAATAATCAGTTTTATTCATTTTATCGTTATTTCCTGCTAAAATTATTTCATCAAGGTTTAGGAAATCAAAACAGAAATACCGAATTAGAAGCACTTTTAGGAAAA
>NZ_JACJQS010000068.1:0-10119 GCF_014696755.1 Anabaena sp. FACHB-1391
ACGCCGATCAAGAAGTGGAATACTACTAACTGGTAAGGACCGCCGTTATACAACCACTCATCTAAAGAAGCTGCTTCCCAAATTGGGTAGAAGTGTAAACCGATAGCGTTAGAAGAAGGAACTACTGCACCGGAAATAATGTTATTTCCGTATAGTAAAGAACCTGCAACTGGTTCACGGATACCGTCAATGTCAACGGGAGGTGCGGCGATGAAAGCGATAGTGAAGCAAGCGATCGCACTCAAGAGAGTAGGGATCATTAATACTCCGAACCAACCTATATAGAGGCGGTTGTCTGTGCTGGTAATCCACTCGCAAAAGCGATCCCATACGTTAGCGCTTTGGCGCTGCTGTAGTGTTGTGGTCATGTGTTTATAATTGCGTTTGAGTTATGTATGTTTTGGTAGGTGTTTCTACCTCATGAATTTATATTAACCTTTATGTTTAGATTTGTAAAGGGGTTTTCGTAATATTTTTTAATATTTTTTTCAGCCAAGTGATCTTTAGGGCTATAAACTATATATAGTCAGCCTTTCGGGGATTAATCTTTTTGCTAATCAGGGGTTTGAACTTTTTACTTTCTCCTGACCACCTAAACTGCATAATAGGAGTCTAAACCTTGTGGGGTGGGCATCTTGCCCGCCAAAGTCTGTAAATTAGCTGTGTTTTAGCTGCAACTCCTACTATATATGTCTCTATCTAGTCAGAATATTGTTACTTACAGCCCTGCTTATACTATTGTTCCCACTTATGAATGCTTTAACCGTTGTACATACTGTAATTTCCGCAGCGAACCGGCCAAAAGTCCTTGGTTGACTCTGGAGGCAGCTCAAGAAATTTTGTCACAACTAAAAAATCAAAACGTCTGTGAAATACTCGTGCTCAGTGGCGAGGTACATCCTGATTCAGCAAGGCGTGAACCCTGGTTTGAGCGCATTTATGATTTGTGTTTATTGGCACTAGAAATGGGATTTTTACCCCATACCAATGTCGGTCCATTGAGTTGGACTGAAATGGAAAAACTCAAAAGTGTTAATGTTTCCATGGGGTTAATGCTAGAACAGTTGACACCAAAACTATTAAAGACAGTTCATCGTCACGCGCCGAGTAAATTGCCAGAAGTGCGATCGCAACAGTTACAATGGGCAGGAGAGCTAAAAATCCCCTTTACAACGGGTTTACTTTTAGGAATAGGAGAAACTGAGTCAGACTGGTGGGAAACTTTAGTAGCTATTTCTGAGTCACATAAACTTTACCATCACATTCAAGAGGTGATTCTTCAACCCCACAGTCCCGGAACAGTCCAAACTTTGGACACACCACCATTTAACCCCCATAAATTACCACAAGTCATCGCCAAAGCGCGGGAAATTTTACCAGCAGACATTACAATTCAAATTCCCCCTAATTTAGTTAAAGATGAAAATTGGTTACTTGCTTGTCTAGCCGCAGGGGCTAGGGATTTAGGGGGAATAAGTCCCAAGGATGAAGTTAATCCTGATTATCCTCATTTACAAGAGCAAGAACTTAGGAACATTTTAGAGCCTGGTGGCTGGGAATTAGTACCGCGCTTACCAGTGTATCCCCAGTTTGATGATTGGTTGGATGCAGGTTTACTACAAAAGGTAAAACAATGGCGGAGAAGATTTAAACTTCCACCAGATCAGTAACCTGTCCCAATTCAGCAACGTCAAAAAAATATGCACCTTTTTATGCAACTTTTGCGGATTCTCTCGAAAAACATAGTAAAAGTGACATGAAAAATATGCTAAATTATCCAATTCAATATATTTAGACTGTGAATAAATATGTCCAATAGTACGTCCTCTCATACGTCTTTCTCTCTCAAGTTAATAGGTGTAATCTGTATATTGTCGTTTTTGATAGGGTTTCTATTTTTATTATTCCCTTTGGAAATTACAGATAAACTCTGGCAAATTAATCTGTGCAGGAGTCTTGTAGAGCAGGGTTTTTTACCATTGCTTGGTCTGGGAGCAATTGTAACTGCATTCTATGTTGGTAGAACTCATGAAAGTAGTGATCCCTCGTCTCCTATTCTAAAGTTGCCAATTTTTATACTTTCTAGTTTGTTGGGACTGATGTTTTTGTTGATTTTTCCCTTGTACCTGAGCAATGTCAATCAAATCAAGGAACAAGGGTTAACACGAATTAACAAAGAAGCAGAACAGTTAGAAAACCAAGTTAAAAGTCAATTAGCACAAATACAAAATCAACTTAGTAATGATCAGGTAAAAGCGTCTGTAGAGAAACAACGTGCTGCATTAAAAGAGCAACTCAAGACCCAGCTAAATGAACTGGTTAAAGATGAGCAGAAGTATAATCAGGCAATTAATAATAACCAATTACCCACGGCGCAGAAGGATTTACTGAAAAAGTATAAAGCAAATCCCCAAGCTCTGGATAATTTTATTGCCCAGCAAACAGACCCTCAACAACTAGCAAACCAGAGAATAGACCAAATTAACAGTCAAAAAGAACAACAGTTGCAAAAAACCCAAGCAGATGCCTGGAAAGAATTGCGAACTGGTATTAATAGTTTATTGTTGTCAATTGGTTACACTGTCATCGGGTGGAGAGGATTAAGAGGTACGGGTGTTTCCAAAAGTAGTTCCAGACGCAGCAAATCAGCCTCATAAATAACTAACAAATAAATTGTAGCAAGATGTAACTCTGGTTAGTGTCTTATCTACACGCTGTTTGGTACAATATCTGGGTTGTTTAATCTCATGATTTTTATCTTTGAGTCAGTCAATAGAAACTATCAACCTCGATACATTAGCCCAAGAACTAGCAACTATCCAGCAAACAGGTTCTAAGCGGATAGCTTTGCTAGGTTCTCGTCATGTGCCAATTACCCATCAGAAGCTCATTGAAATGATGGCTTATGCCCTAATCCTATCGGGCAACCGGATCATTACTTCTGGTGCTACAGGCACAAACTCTGCGGCCATCCGGGGCGCAACAAAGGCTGACCCCAACTTACTCACGGTCATTTTACCCCAGAGTTTGGAACGTCAACCCCAAGAATCACGCCAGCAGCTAGAAGAGGTCATGCACCTGGTGGAAAACCCCAGCAATGATAACCTGTCTCTGGCTGAAGCGAGTTACTTATGTAATAAGGAAATTGTCTCTCGTTGTCAACAATTAATTTGCTTTGCATTTCATGATAGTCGTACTCTCTTACAAACCTGTAGTGATGCAGAAGAACAACGAAAAGTAGTAACACTTTTCTACTTTGACTAGGGTGAATCCTAACGCAAAGCTAATGATAGAGATGGTAAATTATCATTGGGTAATGGGTAATAACTTGACTAAATTACCCTTTATCCATTGATAATCAATGATCAAGGACAAACCAATTACCCTGTTAAATTAATTTCATGTCTCTATCTCAATTACCAGTACCTGCTATCTTTTTATCCTCTATTGTCGTCGCGGCTGTTCTCATTTATGTACCCTATTTATTAGTAGCTTTTGCTAGAGTCCAGATAGGATATGATCTTTCTGCTCCCCGCGCCATGTTTGACAAGCTACCACCCTATGCCCAACGGGCAACATGGGCCCATGAAAACTCTTTTGAGGGATTTATGGTTTTTGCAGCGGCGGCTTTAATGGCTTATGTTACTGGGGTAAATTCTCCCCAAGGGGGGAATGCAGCGATCATCTTTATCATTGCTCGTTTGCTATACTCTATTTTCTATATTGCCAATATACCTTTGTTGAGATCACTCATGTTTGGTATTGCTTCTTTTAGTTCTGGAACTCTGTTTTACCTCAGTCTCATGCAAATTAAATAATTAGGTAAAAGGGAATAAGGAAAATATTTATTTTTAATCTTCCCTGTTCCCTGTTCCCTGTTTCCTGTTTCCTCTTCCCCATTACCAATTACCAATTTTATTTATGGCCTCTACTTTTTCCTTTGATATCGTCAGTGACTTTGATAGACAAGAATTAGTTAATACTATTGATCAAGTCATCAGAGATGTTAAAAGCCGTTATGATCTTAAAGACACTCAAACCACAGTTGAATTAAGCGAAGAAAAAATTACTATTGGTACTGACAGTGACTTTACTTTAGAATCTGTCCATACCATTCTGCGGGAAAAAGCCGCCAAGCGTAATCTTTCCCAAAAAATCTTTGAATTTGGTAAAATTGAATCTGCCAGCGGCAACCGTGTTAGGCAAGAAATTACTCTGAAAAAAGGTATCAGCCAAGAAATTGCTAAACAAATTTCCAAGTTGATTCGAGACGAAATTAAGAAGGTTCAAGCATCGATTCAAGGTGACGCTGTGCGGGTGACAGCTAAATCAAAAGATGATTTACAACTTGTTATTCAACGTCTTAAACAAGAGGACTTCCCCGTTGCCTTACAATTTACAAATTATCGTTAGAAAATACAGCAGTTTCCGATATTATGAGGTACAGATATTAATGATAAAAATATTGTGGTGAAAATATTGTGGTGAAAATTTTGTGGTGAAAATATTGTGGTGAAAATATTGTGGTGCGGGCATCTTGCCCGCTAAAATTGTACCTCACCCTTATGATAATCCCCTATATAATTAACAATTGATAATTATCAATTATTAATTATTAATTAATTACTTCCGTCCACCAATGCTTTTTTGAAATGCGGGGCGTTCAGACATAGACTGAATATAATTCACAATGGCTGGGTAAGCACTCAAATCTAACTTGAGCATAATCGGAATATAAGAAAGAATTGATCCCACAGCCACATCTGCAACGGTAAAATCATTACCCAGCAAAAAAGGCTGTTTTTCCAAAATTTCATTCAAAGGAGTTAATAATCGTGGCATTTCTCGCTGACGATTGGCTTCTATGAAAATACCTGTTCCTAAACTGGAATTGGCAAATAATACCCACTGGGTAAAGATAGCTTTCTCCTCTAATGAAAAAGCGGTTTTACCGTATTTATCCGCCAAATAAAGTAAAATAGCCCCTGATTCCCAAAGCTGAAAATCACCATCAACGATAGCGGGGACTTTACCCATAGGGTTAATTTTCAAGAAATCAGGCTGGAGATGTTCTCCTGCTTGCATATCGAGTAGAACGAACTCATAAGGAACTTCCAGTTCTTCTAAATACCACTGGATAATTGCAGCCCGACTACGACTACCACCATAAAGTTTCAACATAGTTATCTGAAATTAAAGAACTTTGTGAGTGTGGGAATGTTGTTTGATGTTATCTTCTTTAGTAACCACTCTGGCTGCATTCAGTACCCGTTTGCGCTCTGTGGAATAATTCAAATCCGTTTTAGTTGTTCCCAGAGGAATCAGATTTTGGGAGGCTTCACGGCGCTTGTAGGTACGAGCCGCAGAAAATAACCTCAATGCAAATTCATCACCAAATTGCGCTGATTCTGGGAAGCCTTCTGGCAATAGCATTTTATCACCATCTAACACAGATCCTAAATTCGTTGCATAAGCCAGCCTGTAAGAGGTGGGAATGTTTTTCCATAGGGCTTCTAATGCTGCGGAAGGAATGGGTTCTATCACTTCAATTTGATGCACTTCCCCATCT
This sequence comes from Anabaena sp. FACHB-1391, assembly GCF_014696755.1. Classification (NCBI taxonomy): domain Bacteria; kingdom Bacillati; phylum Cyanobacteriota; class Cyanophyceae; order Nostocales; family Nostocaceae; genus Anabaena; species Anabaena sp. FACHB-1391. The sequence goes on from NZ_JACJQS010000068.1 coordinate 5,570, forward strand.
TCTTTATAGAAGCACGTAGCTAAACCAAGAACAATATAGTCATCAGTATTGAGATCGGTAGCATCAGCATAAGAAATTGTTGTTGTCATGGGAAATGTCTCTTCTAAAATTGGTAAGTAGGTTGGCGTTAAAAATTGTCGTTATGACAAGGGAACTCTTTACTCTTAACTGGGAAGAGGTTTTGGGCAACTTTACTTTTCGTTACTTATGTCGTTTTTTTCCATTCACCTACTTAGTTAATTGGTTGTCATTAATAAAATCTTACTTATTCTGTCTTAATTAAGGAACGCAAACTCTTACTTCTGGCTTTTTGTCTGTCATCTTGAAAATTTACACTTCAATTCTTCAGATTTTTACTGATTCTGGAATTGAACTTGGGTATGAAGTATACATTATTAGATTTATGGCTGATATGGTTTGAGGATGTAGAATCTACGTCCTTCAACAATCCTAGAGCCATCACGACCGGAAAACTATAACTTCATTTGACAAACCGAGTAAATCAAATAGGGAAGATAATGAGTAAGCAATCTTTTTTAAATTCTGGTATCCCAAACAGTCTAGTATGCTTTTTTAGTACAAACAATCCTTGTCATCAATGTGCGCCGTTACCGGATGGTAATGAACCAATGTTGGAACAACGCTATTTACGCTCTTGTGCTTTGAAATTAGCACAACAAGGAGATTATACCAAAGCGATCGCTCTTTTAAGTCATCTCATTGACAACCATCCTGAAAATGCTGTTGATTACAATAACCGAGGTCTGATTTATTTTCAAAGTGGTGACGGAGACAAAGCTCTCTGTGATTATAACAAAGCCCTAGACTTAAATTCTAAATTAGCTAGTGCCTACAATAATAGAGCTAATTATTACGCCGCTTCTGGTCAATTAATGGACGCATTAGCTGATTATGAACAAGCATTGGATTTAAATCCTCATCATGTTCGGGCTTGGATTAATCGCAGCATTACTTTACGGGATTTGGGTGAATATGCAGAAGCCATTGAGAATTTAGAAACTGCTCTACTTTTTGGTCAACTCAAAGGACACATTTGGGCTGAACGCGGACGTACTTATCATCTCTGGGGTGATTGGAATTGTGCGATCGCTGATTACCGTCGCGCATTAGCAGAATTGCCATCTTTAAAGAATCAAGCTGGTTTCAGTTATAGTTTACGGTTACAAATCGAAAACTGGTTAAACGAGTTGCTATTTTTTGAAGAATAAGAAGAATAAGAAGACTAATTTGGTAAATTTGGTAGATAGCTAAATTCAGTAGTCAGGATTTTGGAAGTCATTTGTGAAACCATCTGGAAAATTTGAATTTTCTCACTAAATCAAAACTTATACCCTTGATAGTCACCCTAATAACCATGATGATTAATATATTTTCTGCACTTTTATGGAACTGAATCAGATTGTTCCGTGACAGTCTGATCTTGATTCATCAAGATAACTGGACGCTGATTTGCTGTAAATCGGTATGATTTTTGCTGCATAATACTCTGAGCTTGTCCAGGATCAAAATTGCGACTAAATTCCGTCTGCAAATTCTGGACACGCCCTTCCATGACTTTAACTTCGGTACGTATTTCCCGCAGCTTGTCCTGTTGTAACCAATGGTAAGGTAACAATTGTACTAGAGCAGAAACCGCTGCTGCCCCAATAACTGTATTAACTGCTACTTTAGCTGTAGTTTCCAGTGCCATTACCTGGTAAGCGCGTTGGCGTAAATATCGTTTAGGTCGTGGTACATTTCGCCGTTGTTCTACTGGCTGTATAGGAGGTCTAAATGGTTGAAACGCATTCATGATAGTAAGAAAAGGCTTGCATGATTTACGGCAACTACCGTCAAAAGCAAACAGGTGCTAATTGCGGTTTAGTTTAGCTGTTATATTACTTCATTTTTCGTAAATTTAAACAAATATGAAGATGAAAAAATATTACCAAGTAAATTACAGGTAAATTAATTAAGGTGCAATTTCCAAAATCCTCCTAGCCCAGAGCCATGAGTGTTTGGAAACTACACCTTACCATACTAGAGTTGATAACCGGGAACAGAATTACATGACTCGGGTACTATTTGTATAGTTCTGTAGCTAAACGCCAAGCTAAAATTCCTGGAATTAGTGCTACAGCCAAAGCAATGTAAACTTGAGTATCTGAGATAGGCATGATAGAAATCCTCCTAAGTTGAACTTAATTTTCAAGACTCTGCTTACTACTTTTGACTGTTTTACCAAAATTAGGAAACATCTTGTTACAAGATGCAACAAAAACCGTAATTAGTCAGTGGTCATTGGTGAGCAAAAAATCATCTTTCCGTTTCAAACCCCAACTCCCCTACTCCCTCATGACTTTATCCCTGGGTATTGACTTTGGCACTTCCGGCGCGCGAGGTGTGGTAATTGATCAACAAGGTCGTATTGTATCCGCCATGCGCCATCATTGGCACGTTGGGACTATTGATTGGGTAAAATGCTGGACTGAGGCTTTATGGAGTCTATTAGGGCAAATTCCGCAGGTTTTCAGGCAGGAAATCGGGACTATTGCCATTAATGGCACTTCTTCCACTATTTTGCTGACTGATGACAGTGGAAAGCCAGTGGACGCGCCCCTATTGTACAACGACGGTCGGGGAGCTATGGCTTTAGAACGGTTGAGCCAAATTGCACCAGCCAATCATACCGTGTTAAGTGCTACATCAAGTCTAGCGAAACTCCTATGGATGCAAGAATTACCTTCTTTTATAAATGCTAGATATTTACTGCATCAAGCCGATTGGTTGGGTTTTCTGCTGCATGGAAGGTTAGGTATTAGCGACTACCACAACGCTTTAAAACTGGGTTATGATGTGGAAAAATTGCAATATCCAGAATGGCTAGAACGGCTACAAATTCCCCTCAATTTACCCCAAGTCTTCCCACCAGGAATACCCATTGGTGAATTACTTCCACAGATAGCCGCTGAATTTGGCTTTAAAGCCCATTGTTTGGTGGTTGCAGGTACGACAGACAGTATTGCGGCTTTTCTAGCCAGTGGAGCTAAATTTCCGGGGGAAGCAGTAACTTCCCTAGGGTCAACTTTGGTATTGAAACTTCTAAGCCGCCATAGAATTGAAAATGCGCGATATGGAATTTATAGCCATCGTTTAGGTGATTTGTGGTTAACTGGAGGTGCTTCTAATACGGGTGGTGCTGTGTTAAAACATTTTTTTAGCGATCTAGAGTTAGTCCAGTTAAGTGCCGACATTGATCCAACTCAAGCCAGTGTGTTAGATTATTATCCATTGTTGAAACCAGGCGATCGCTTTCCGATTAATGATCCCCAATTATTACCAAAACTAGAACCACGTCCAGATCAAAATCAGGAATTTCTGCATGGTTTATTAGAAGGTATGGCTAGAATAGAAACTAAAGGATATGAACTTTTACAAAATCTCGGTGCAGACCCTTTAACTCATATTTATACAGCCGGTGGTGGTGCTGCAAATTCTACTTGGACTGCTATTCGTCAACGTTATTTAAAAGTACCTATTGTTTTATCAAAAAATACGGAAGCAGCCTATGGAACGGCACTTTTGGCAATGGGAAAAATTAATTTGGAACGAACCACAGAGGACACAGAGAACACGGAGGAATGAGGGTAAAAGATTATTTATTTGTAAGTTTTTGTAAGTTTTCATTTAAGTTGTCAAGTTCAGTTTAATTCAGCATTGAATTATTAATTTATATGGTTATGAACTTCATTTGTCGGTTGTCATTACTCTTACCTATTACCTTTTGCTTATTACCTATTGCCTGTAATTTAGGTGTAACTGAAAATGCTACATTTGCAAATGCTCAAAGTTTAGAAGGGTTGCAGTTAAGCCAAAATCAAAATATTTTACCTAAATCTATCTCTCAAGCTGTTCTCAGGGATGCTTCTAAACGTTCTGGGATAAAAGTTTCTGATTTGCAAATTACTCAAGTTACATCTACTATTTTTAGTAATCCCTGTATTTTTAAATTTGGAGAAGTTTGTACCAGGGAATATAATCCTATCCCCGGTTGGACTATAACTGTAAGGTTACAAGAACAATCTTGGATCTATCATGTCAATAAATCTAATTCACAAATTCTCTTAGATCCAAAAATCACTACTCACAAATTATCGAAAAAAATCGCTAATACGGTTTTGAGTGATGCTTCTAAACGTTCTGGTTTAGCAGTAAATTACCTGAAAATTACTCAGTCAACTCAGAAAACTTTTAGTAATTCCTGTGTTTTTAATTTCGGTGAAGTTTGCGCTCAAATTTTTGATCCCATTCCAGGTTGGGAAGTAATTGTTAAAGTTAAAAGCCAATTCTGGAGCTATCATGTAGATAATACTGGTACACGCATGATTTTAGATCCTCAAATTACTAAAATTTAAGCATTAAACACATTAGTCAATGTATAAGTTATTTGTATGGGACTTTGACAAAAAAGAACTTTCTCAATAAAGGGGGGTTCATTCTCATGATTATTGAGAATTTTATCAATAATTTCACGAGTTTCGGTAATTTCA
>NZ_JACJQS010000069.1:0-8462 GCF_014696755.1 Anabaena sp. FACHB-1391
GCGTTATGGAGTCCCAGTTATTTTGCCATTTCTGTAGGAGGTGCGCCACTAGAGATATTAAAAGAGTATATTAAAAATCAAGAAAAGCCGTCCTAGAAGCGATGCACTGAGCTGGCCGAAGTGGACGGGGCTTGTATCCCATTATTTTCGGTCAACTATGGAAATTGATGACTGAAAAAAATACACCATTTATCAATGAAATATTGTTACAGATAGGAAAACACTCAGAATTTGAAACCTGGCTAGAAAAAGGGAGTATACCTGCTGAATTACTGAAAAAACTGGGTAATTCTCTCAAAACTCAAGAACTTTTTACTGGACAACCTGGACGTTTTTACACTTCAGGGATTACTTTAGTGGATTATCTGTATAAGTCTTGGTTTGCTTTGCAAAAACGCAGAAAAAACCAAATAGAAGGGAAACAGCGTTGGCTAAAAATGCTTAAAAGTGATCAAGAACTTGAGCAAGAGAGTGAATGTAGTTTAGAAGTAATTCGCACTAAAGCTGCTGAACTTTTAACTAAATTTGCACTTCAGTCTGATGAAAATGACCATCAGAAAAAGGGGAAAAAGACTAAAAAAGCTCCAAAATCTAAAACATCTTCAATTTTCAAAATTCTTTTAAACACTTACGAAGACGCAGAAGATCCCCTTACTCGTTGCGCTCTTGCATATCTACTTAAAAATAACTGTCAAATTAGTGAAGTAGATGAAAACCCAGAAGAATTTACCAGAAATAAGCGCAGAAAAGAAATTGAAATTGAACGCTTAAAAGATCAGATCCAAAGTCGCATTCCTAAAGGTAGAGATTTGACGGGAGAAGAATGGTTGGAAACTTTAAAAATTGCTACTTTCAATGTTCCGCAAAATGAAAATGAAGCAAAGGCATGGCAAGCAGCACTTTTAAGAAAAACTGCTAATGTTCCCTTTCCTGTAGCTTATGAATCTAACGAGGATATGACATGGTTAAAAAATGATAATAATCGTCTCTTTGTGCGGTTTAATGGTTTGGGAAAACTTACTTTTGAGATTTACTGCGATAAGCGTCATTTGCACTATTTCCAACGCTTTTTGGAGGATCGAGAAATTAAACGCAATAGTAAAAATCAACATTCAAGCAGTTTGTTTACTTTACGCTCAGGCAGAATTTCTTGGTTGCCAAGTGAAGAAAAAGGTGAACATTGGAAAGTAAATCAACTTAATTTTTATTGTTCTTTGGATACTCGAATGATGAGTTGTGAAGGAACTAAAGAAGTGGTTGAGGAGAAAGTTACAAAAATTACGGAAATTTTAACTAAAACAAAACAGAAAGATGATCTCAATGATAAACAACAAGCTTTTATTACTCGTCAGCAATCAACCCTAGCTCGAATTAATAACCCTTTTCCTCGTCCCAGTAAACCTAATTATCAAGGTAAATCTTCAATCTTAATAGGTGTTAGTTTTGGGTTAAAAAAACCAGTGACGGTAGCGGTGGTAGATGTTGTCAAAAATGAGGTTATAGCTTATCGCAGTGTTAAACAATTACTTGGTGAAAACTATAATTTACTAAATCGTCAGCGACAACAACAGCAACGCTTATCTCATGAACGCCATAAAGCCCAAAAACAAAATAAATTTAATTCTTTTGGTGAATCAGAGTTAGGGCAATATGTGGATAGATTGTTGGCTGATGCGATAATAGCGATCGCACAAAAATATCAAGCTAGTGGTGTTGTTTTACCAAAACTCTCTGATATGCGGGAGCAAATCAGTAGTGAAATTCAATCTAGAGCCGAAAACAAATGTCCTGGTTACAAGGAGGCTCAACAAAAATACGCTAAAGAATATCGGATTAGTGTTCATCGCTGGAGTTATGGACGATTAATTGAGAGTATCAAGTCCCAGGGGGTACAAGCTGGAATCTCTATTGAAATTGGCACACAACCAATTAGAGGCAGTCCACAGGAAAAAGCGCGAGATGTAGCTGTTTTTGCTTACCAAGAACGTCAAGCTATGAAGTCGGTCTAGTTTTGTTGACAAATCCGAACTTTGAAAATATTATATGGATATAATAGCGCCGTAGTTCATGCTCTTTGGAGTCTCTGTACTATGAAAAATCTGGCTTAGTTTGGCGGTTGGAAGACTGTCATGCTTTCTGAGCCTGGTAGCTGCCCGCTGCTGATGCTGCTGTCGCCAGACAGGATAGGTGCGCTCCCAGCAATAAGGAGTAAGGCTTTTAGCTGTAGTCGTTATTTATAACGATGTGGATTTCCACAGTGGTGGCTACTGAATCACCCCCTTCGTCGGGGGAATCCTCTTAAATCTTTTTTTTGGCAAACCATGAGCGGGGGTAAAAACTCCAGGGATCTGCCAAATTCTTGAATCCCTTGTCCAGTATTGATTTGACTCGTTTGAAGAGTGATGAATGTCTTCTGTTGAGGGCAAAAAAACAGATTTTTTAACAGGTTTGCCAAAATTGCTTCTGGAAACCTGTATTGGCAAGGGTCTAGACGGGCGCGGTTTCAACTACCATCCCGACTAGGGGTGGGTTGAAAGCTTAATAAAGTTCCCAGGAAAAATCCAATTCCACCTAAGTTTCAACTACCATCCCGACTAGGGGTGGGTTGAAAGGTAATATGGTGTTAACCCCTGGCTTTCTGTTACGTTTCAACTACCATCCCGACTAGGGGTGGGTTGAAAGGGCTTATTTTGTGAAGATTTAATCAGCCGCTCCCTTGTTTCAACTACCATCCCGACTAGGGGTGGGTTGAAAGGACAACACATTCATCTGTTTCTCGAAATCATTAAGTTTCAACTACCATCCCGACTAGGGGTGGGTTGAAGGGAAAGGAAAGATAAACAACTCTTGGAATGCGTAAGCGTTGCGCTGCTGCAAGCAGTTCGCTGGTTAAGCAGGTTTGGATTTAAAATAGTTACAAAATAGAGTTGATTATGGGAGGATTGAAAGGAGTGCTGCGATCGAACCAATAATTGAACCAATATATTAATAATCATTGGTTTATCATGGATGATTTTCAGCGACATTATTGTGTTAACGGTTGAAAAAATGAATTCGACGACACTAATCTGTTAACAGCGACATGAATTTGTTAATAACGACAAGAATCTGTTAACGACGACAAATAATTTGTTATTCGACAACAACAAATGGAGAATAGGAGACTCGAACCCCTGACCTCTGCGGTGCGATCGCAGCACTCTACCAACTGAGCTAATTCCCCTTATTCGTGCTTATGAGTTCTTATCTCTAATACACATACTCTATTCTAGCATTCAGAAACAATAAATTGCCCATCTTTTTTTAAAAAAACTTCCTGTACCTGCTGTAAATCCAAATCAATCAAATAATCAATTGTCCAATTAGCTTGACGTTGCAACATATGGAACGGGTAAGTATTCGCTACACCTACCACCTGCATTTGGGCTTTTTTGGCTGCTTGAATACCTACTGGGGTATGTTCAATCACTAAACATTCGTGAGGTTGTAGATTTAATTCTGGATATACTTGATTCATCCGTTCCACTGCTAATAAATATCCTTCCGGGTTAGGTTTATGACTGTTGATATCATCCCCTGATACAATCACGGGAAAGTATTCAGTTAATTTAGCAGATGTCAACACCGTTTCTACTTCTAAAGATAAAGTATCACTGACTAACCCCAATTTGAGATCATGGTCACGAATTTGAAAAATTACGTCTTCAATTCCGGGATACAAAGGCAATTTTTCTAACTTTTCCAATTCTAGAATATAACCTTGAGCTTTGCGGGTAAGTAATTGAGTCATATAAACTTCTGTGACTACCCGACCACGATTTTTCAGCAGGTTTTGCAAGTAAGCGCGATGGCCGAACCCTAAAAAAGCTTGACGTTCTTGCACTCGTTGAAGTTGGAGATTTTCCCCCAGGAGAATCTCATCTATTAGTTGAATATGGATTTGTCTATCTTTAATGATGACACCATTAAAATCAAATAGAACTGCTTTTAAACTCATCGCGCTAATTCCTAACTCCAAATTTGGGGACTCCTGCTATACATTTTCCTGCCACTAATTACTGATTGTAATATGGCTGAGTGCAGAATGTAGGATCTAAAAGAGTAATGGCCATTGGTAAAATCCGATGTTCCTGCACTTGAATTCTAGCGTGTAGAGTTTCTGGTGTATCCTCTGGGAGAACAGGAACAGCCGCTTGGATTAAAATCTCTCCACTGTCAACTTCTAAAGAAACAAGATGTACAGTACAGCCAGTGATTTTCACTCTGGCTGCTAAAGCCTGTTCCACAGCTTGTACACCCTTAAAACTCGGTAATAAACTGGGATGAATATTAATCATCCGCTGGGGAAAAGCATCAATTAACACTTGTGTAACTAATCGCATCCATCCCGCCATAATCACGAATTTCACATCATACTGCTGTAATATTTGGACTATTTTACTATCAAACTTTTCTCGATTTTTATAATCACGATGATTCAATAGTACAGATTCTACACCCCATTTTTCAGCCCTGATTGCTGCTTTAGCATCAGGATTATTGTAGATTAAAACTTGAATTTTGGCGTTGATTTTACCATCAGCAATAGCTTGAGCAATTACTTCAAAATTACTGCCATTTCCTGAAGCCATGATTCCTATTTGCAAAGGCTGATCAGATGAAACTTGGTAATTATAAATATCAGGAGAAATCAGACTGGAATGATTATTTATTGTCAAATCGTAAGTCATAAAAGTAAACCATAAACCCCATTGGTAAGTAGGTTGGCGTTAAAAATTGTCGTTATGACAAGGGAACTCTTAACAGGGAAGAAGTTATTGCTTTTGTTCTATTTTGGGTTAGTCTTGTTACTTTTTTGGTGGGGGAGAACCAATGAAAAATTTACTTGTGCGATCGCAAGAAATCTTAGCAACTGCATTTTTATTATCTGTCTGTTGTCCCGATTGAGACGGTTGAATAAAACAAGATTTTTTCCAGTAAAATCCTTTGGCATTGGCACTAGGTCCATTCCAAACAGTCAAAATATCTAGTTGATATCCAGATTTGATATTAACTACACGAGGTTCAACACTCCATAGTTGTTTTTCTTGAGATTTACTGAGGTGATTATTAATTGTTCTCTTCCCCAAATTCCTTAGCTGCTGATCAGCTTCTAGTAACCATTTTTCTACTTCTGACCAGGGTTTATTGGCAATTTCTTGATTAACTAAAGGTTGAATTTTATTTAAAATCAGATCACCATTTTTTGGTTTTTTTGCAGGTGGTTCTAGTCTAATTACAAAGGCACTTTTCTGAAAGTTGTCTGCACGTAAACTAGGATAGTCTTTTAACCACTTATCTATAACGAAGTAAAACTGCAACCAACAACTAATTAACATACACCAAGATAACAAAACTATTATTTTTTGGCGGTCTTGTAATTTGGGCAGTTTCGCTTTTGCGGATCTTCCTCCCGTACCTTCAAAGAAGTTAGGTATGGCCGTAACAATTGCAGATATTGTTGGCCAAATAACTATAGTTTTAGCTGTTAATATATTCTCCTGATGTCCAAAGGCAAAGACGCTAACTAAGAACCCTGTAATTATTGCCCCGACTGGCATAAAAGTTCCGGGAAATCTTAAAGGATCATCGGTGGTATACCAAGCTGTTCCTGCTAACAAAAATAGCCAACCACAAAAGGCAATAATATCTTTGACAGATCCTACAGCAAAATATGATATTCCCCAAGAAAAAACACTCAAATAAATAAATGTCTGCCACGAGTATGCTTTCGCTGGTGTCAGAAATTTTTGCACTCCTGCGAGTAAACCTTTAATAAATTGAAATATGCCCAGTATTTCCTTAAATAATGAGTCCATTGGATTACCTCTAATTAATAAAGTGATTAATATTGATCATCTTCCAGAATACAGAGAGCGAATTAATAAGATGATGGTTATGGCACTATAACTCAGTGAATTAGCTATTAATGTTGTAATTACTAAATTAGTATTTTGCAATTTAGCTATATTCATATAAATTGCTCTTTGTTGTGAAGAAATGATTCCCGTTTCTGTTTTTGTTCCACCTTCATCCATCACAATTATCAGCATTTTCATGATTAAGAACTTAACTATAAAAGTCGCTAAAAAAATAGTGAATGATAATAAAATTATCAGGGAACTGATACTAGTATCTTTTAGCTTATTAAAAAATACATAATTAATCAGTTCTGATTTGATAGTAGTAGGTAATATTGGTTCGATCACAAAAAAGATAATCCAGCCAATTACACTAGAAAAAACATTAATGGTAATTGCATAAAAAATGCTAGTCTTCTTATCAAACTTCAGCCATTTATTAAGAACGGAAGCTTCTAGGGGAATGGCTGCCAGTAAGAATAATGTTTCAAAAAATATTGCCCCAATTGGCAAAATTATGGGTAATGATAATTCGTCGGACATATTTGTTAAAAGTTTAAGTTAGAAGCATTTGGGCGGTTATAATCCGCGTTTACACAGACGAAACCCACCTGAGTTGATAAACCTGATTTTTTGCTTGTAAAAAATACTAACAATGGGCAATTATCTCATGTTTTGGTATTTATGATCTGAGTATATCAAGATTTTTATTTTGATAGTATTAATACATTCTTTTAATTTAAATACGTAAACAAAAAACCGCACATCCTCAGTCTGGTTTCGTTAAGATAAGGAATTACCACTTTATAGCTTTTCAAAAGATGACAAGGAACGGTATCGGTATTCGCACAGCGCAAGTGCGTTCTGAGCGGCTTACGGGTCAAATTCACGTCTATGATGGTTTGGGCAAAGGTAAGTCCCAAGCGGCTTTAGGGGTGGTTTTGCGCTCGATTGGTTTGGGAATTAATACACCCAGTGATTCTAGCCGGGTGTTACTATTGCGGTTTTTAAAGGGCCCAGAACGGGATTATGATGAGGATGGAGCAATAGCGGCTTTACAGCGGGGATTTCCCCATTTAATTGACCAGGTTCGCACGGGAAGAGCCGAATTTTTCGGACATGATCAAATTACACCTTTTGATCGCACAGAGGCTACACGGGGTTGGGATGTAGCTAAAGGTGCGATCGCTTCTGGTTTATACTCGGTTGTAGTTCTAGATGAAATTAACCCGGTTTTAGATTTAGGTTTGCTATGCGTGAATGAGGTCATAAATGTTTTAAAATCTAAACCCCAAGAATTAGAAATCATTACGACTGGACGCGCTGCTCCACAACCATTATTAGATATTGCAGACTTACATTCGGAAATGAAACCTCACCACCACCCCACGGCCGCAGAACTGTTTATTGAAGGCATTGAAATTTATACAGGTGCAGGAAAGGGTAAATCTACCAGTGCCTTGGGTAAAGCTTTACAAGCTATTGGCAGAGGTATCAATCATCCTGGTTCTAACCGTGTATTGATTATGCAGTGGTTAAAAGGTGGTAGTGGCTATACTGAAGATGCAGCTATAGCCGCTTTACAGCAATCTTATCCAGAAGTAGTAGATCATCAACGTTGTGGACGGGATGCCATTGTTTGGCGTAATTCGCGTCAAGAATTAGACTATATAGAGGCGGAGAGAGGTTGGGAAATTGCTAAAATGGCGATCGCTTCTGGTGTGTATAAAACTATCATTCTCGATGAACTCAATCCCACTGTGGATTTAGAATTATTACCTGTTGATCCCATTGTCCAAGCATTATTACGTAAACCCCGCGACACCGAAGTGATTATTACCGGTCGCTGTCAAAATCAACCGGCTTATTTTGATTTAGCCAGTATTCATTCTGAGGTTTATTGTCATAAACATTACGCAAATGAAGGCGTGGAATTGAAGCGGGGGGTTGATTTTTAACTCTAGGGGCGCAGGGTCTGCGCCCTCCGTTCTATTTTTATTTAAGGTATACGACAGTTACTAGTATTATAAATTACAGACATTAATAATAAAACTCTTGTGGTGCGGGCATCTTGCCCGCATAAGAAGTACCTCACTCAAGCTAAACTTGCTGTAATATTTTTATTTGGGTTGAGAAAAACCAACCCAAAAATCACGATTATTGATGATCTTCTTGATTTAACCAAGTTATTAAATCAGTATCTGCAATTTTAGCAAGATTATTGTCAGAATCAGGATATCCAGGATTTAAGGATTTACAGGATGTAAACTAATACAAATAGTTTTGAGAAGGATAATATCCCGAATTTCTTTTTTATTCTGTCAATAAATTATAAGTGTCTGAATGAGATATTGGGTGGGTTGACGTTAGGAAAACCAAGATTTTCAAGCATTTGTTGGGTTGCACTGTTGCTTAACCCAACCTAGGAAAACTATTATGGATGATCTTCTTGATTTAACCAAGTTATTAAATCAGTATCTGCAATTTTAGCAAGATTATTGTCAGAATCAGGATATCCAGGATTTAAGGATTTACAGGATGTAAACTAATACAAATAGTTTT